>JBFKAF010000506.1:0-3008 GCA_041621735.1 Pseudomonas sp. | reverse complement strand
GCGGCAGGCTTTCCCAGATCACGTTGAAGTCGAAGATCATGCGTTCGCTCCCATGTTCACAGATCGGCGACTTTGGTGCCGACCGAGTAGCGTTTCTCGATGAAGCGCAGGGCCAGCAGCGACACGCTGGTCAGCACCAGATAGAGGGCCGCGACCGCCAGGTAAAAGGTGAAGGGTTCACGCGTGGCATCGGCCGCGCTTTTCGCCTTGAACATCATGTCTTGCAGGCCGACCACGGAAATCAGCGCGGTGGCTTTGGTCAGCACCAGCCAGTTGTTGGTGAACCCGGGGATGGCGAAACGGATCATCTGCGGCACCAGCACCCGGAAGAACACCTGCATTCCGCTCATGCCATAGGCTGCGCCCGCCTCGCTCTGCCCCTTGGGGATCGCCATAAAGGCGCCGCGGAAGGTTTCCGAGAGGTAGGCCCCGAAGATGAAGCCCATGGTGAACACACCGGCGATAAACGGGTTGATGTCGATGTATTCGTCATAACCGAACATCGGCGCCACGCGGTTGACCATATCCTGGCCGCCGTAGAAGATCAGCAGGATCAACACCAGATCGGGGATGCCACGCACCACGGTGGCGTAGGTATCACCCAACAGCGCCAGCCACTTGATCGGTGATAGGCGAAACGCCGCGCCCAGCAGGCCCAGGAAAATTGCCACCGCCACCGAAGAGAGGGCCAACATCAGGGTGAGCCAGGCACCTTCGAGAATGGTCGAGCCATAGCTTATCAGCATGCTCTAGTACCTCATGCGGGCGCCGGGCGGCGCCGAAGAGTACAACGGAAAAGTGGCACGAATTGCGCGTCAGCCACTGACCTATGAGGCTAGTTCAACTAGTCAATTTCGGCGCCCGAGGCCCGGCAGCATGGCGGCCACTGACCCATAGCCAGACTCGCCGCCACACCTTGGTGCAGAACCTCAGTCACCCGAACTTGCGTTAACTGACCAACCTACAGGTCGTTCGCTCGCGCCACTTGCAGTGGAAAACGCTTACTCGCCGTAAACGTCGAAGGCAAAGTACTTGTCTTGTACTTCCTTGTATTTGCCGTTGGCACGAATGCCGGCGATGGCTGCGGTGATTTTGTCGGCCAGTGCCTTATCGCCTTTACGCACGGCGATACCGGCGCCTTCACCAAAGTACTTCTGCTCGTTGAAATCCGGGCCAACCAAAGCAAAGCCTTTACCGGCCTCGGTCTTGAGGAAGCCGTCATCGATGTTCACCGAATCGGCCAGGGTGGCATCCAGCCGTCCGGCAGTCAGGTCGAGGAAAATCTCGTTCTGCGAGCTGTAACGCACCACTTCCACGCCAGCCGGGGCGAACACATCGGAGGCATAACGGTCATAGATGGACGCGCGCTGCACGCCGACCTTCTTGCCTTTCAAATCGACCAGCGGATCGTTGATCTCGGTGCCAGCCTTCATCGCCAGCTTGGCCGGGGTGTGGTAGTACTTCTTGGAGAAGTCCACCGACTTCAGGCGATCTTCGGTGATGGTCATCGAGGACAGTACGGCATCGAACTTGCGTACTTTCAGCGCTGGGATCAGACCATCGAACTCCTGCTCGATCCACTTGCACTCGACCTTCATCTCTTCGCACAGGGCGTTGCCGATGTCGTAGTCAAAACCAGTGATATTGCCTTCCGGGGTTTTGTAGGCGAACGGAGGGTAAGCCGCTTCGATGCCGATGCGCAGAGGTTTGGCTTCTTCAGCCATGGTCAGCGGTGACAGCACGGATAGCGCCAGTGCGCCGAGAAGTGCAATCTTCTTCATCTTGTGACTCCTTCGAATGGGAATGGCTGTGGATGGCAGTGCACGCATGCCGATGCGCACGCCCCAACCGCGCATAAAGCCTGGGAAAGCCAAGGTCATTTTGCGTATCACGCAGACCACAAAAGCCTCCGGCTGGGTGTGGCGCATTCTAGCGACAGGCCGAAAGTCGATATTTCCTCAATGCGACAAGTAATTACAAAACGCCAGGACGCACCAGGGAGGTGCATTGACAGCCCCCGCAAAATATGCAGGAACGAAAAAGACGGGTAACAGATAGTAAAAGCAATTAACGCGCCTATTTTTATACCGCCCTTATTTCTAGGGCCTCACAGCACTCTTAATTATTCATGGCAGCCGTAGCGACTGGGTAACGCCGAGCGAAAACGTTCCCCCACACCCCACCTCCCCACAAGCTGTTACCAGCCTCGGTGACAGCTCCAGCGGATGCTCAAGCGCCACATTCACCGATAATTAGCCAATTCCAGGGTATCTGCCGTCAGACCATCGCTCGAGCAGGAGCGATCTCCGCGCCCGCTCAGACATCAAAAGTTCAGATGTCAGCTAGATGGCTTCGGCAACTTAGCACGCACAAAACACAACGCCCCGCCTCGGCTATATGCCAAGGCGGGGCGCCTATTTAAGCGATGCTGTTCAGGCGGCCTGCATAGCCCGGTGCGCATCGATCAAATGCTGCACTACTCCTGGATCGGCCAGAGTCGAGATATCGCCAAGGGCGTCGTATTCGGCGGTGGCAATCTTGCGCAGGATCCGCCGCATGATCTTGCCGGAGCGGGTCTTAGGCAGACCGGGTGCCCACTGGATCGCATCTGGCGAAGCGATCGGACCGATTTCCTTGCGCACCCAGTTCCTCAGCTCCTGGCGCAGTTGTTCGCTGGGCTCCTCACCACTGTTGAGGGTGATGTAGACATAAATACCCTGCCCCTTGATGTCATGGGGCACTCCCACCACCGCGGCCTCCGCGACTTTCGGGTGAGCCACCATGGCGCTTTCGATCTCGGCAGTACCCATGCGGTGACCGGACACGTTGAGCACGTCGTCGACCCGACCGGTGATCCAGTAGTAGCCATCCTCGTCGCGACGCGCGCCGTCGCCGGTGAAGTACATGCCCTTGAAGGTCTTGAAGTAGGTGTCGACGAAGCGATCATGGTCGCGGTACAGGGTGCGCGCCTGGCCCGGCCAGGAATCGATGATCACCAGATTGCCCTC
>JBFKAF010000505.1:0-3014 GCA_041621735.1 Pseudomonas sp. | reverse complement strand
TAACAGTGGCAGGTGGCTGGCCTGCAGGCCGTTCGGGCCCTGGCTGACGATGGTGGCCAGGCGGCAGTCGAGGATCTGCCGATGCAGTTCGGCGAGGTCATCCTGGCGGAAGGCGGTGGGTGAGTACATGGCGGCTTTTCCAATAAAAAGGTCTGGCGTGATGGAGCCATGCTAGGCAGGATATTGGCCTGTTGTAAGATCCATTTACCGCGACTTTGATAGAGCCAATTCATGCCATTGCCTGCGCTGCTACCCGTCGATCTCTCCGGCATTCGCCTTGAGCCGGCCCAGGGCCTGGCCCGGCAGCTGTACCAGGCCCTGCGCGAGCGCATCCTCGACGCACGCCTGGCCAGCGGCGCGCGTCTGCCGGCGAGCCGCGATCTGGCGAGCCAGCTGGGCATTTCACGCAATAGCGTGACGCGCGCCTTCGACCAGTTGTATGCCGAGGGCTATGTCGAGGGCCGCATCGGTGCGGGCACCTATGTCGCCGAGCTGGCGGCCGTCGCGCGCCCGGCACCGCCGATTGCGCGTGCGGTCGCGACTCCGGCGCTGCAACGCCTCGATGCGCATCACCTGAACCCACCGCCGAGCGGTCCGCCACGGGCCTTCCGGGTCGGCGTGCCGGCGTTCGACCTGTTCCCCTTCGAGACCTGGGCGCGCTTGTCCGCACGCTTCTGGCGCAAGCCTTCGGCGGCGCGCCTGGGTTACGGCGCCCCGGCCGGCGACCTGCAGCTGCGAGAACTGATCGCCGCCTACCTGCGTAACAGTCGTGGCCTGCACTGCGATCCGGCGCAGATCCTAGTGACCTGCGGCGCCCAGCAGGCGATCAGCCTGTGCGCGCAACTGCTGGTCGCGCCGGGCGAGCGGGTGGCAGTGGAGAACCCCGGTTACCGCGCCGCCGGGCATGCCTTCGCCGTGGCCGGCGCGCAATTGGTGGGCATTCCGGTGGATGGCGAGGGCCTGGACACCACCGCGCTGGAGGCGGCCGGCGACTGCCGCCTGGCCTATGTCACGCCGTCGCACCAGTACCCCACCGGGGTCACCCTGTCGCTGGCGCGGCGTCTGGAGCTACTGGACTGGGCCGAACGCCACGACGGCCTGATCATCGAGGACGATTACGACGGCGAGTACCGTTACAGCGGTACACCGCTGGCGCCGCTGGCCGCCCTCGACCGTCAGGGCCGGGTGCTGTATGTCGGCACCTTCTGCAAGATTGCCTTTCCGGCGCTGCGCCTGGGCTATCTGGTGCTACCGCCGGCACTGGCCGAACCTTTCGCGCGCCGTCGCGCTCTGGACATGCGCCATTCGGAAGTCGGTACCCAGGCGGTGATGGCCGAATTTATCGCCGCCGGGCATTTCCAGCGGCATATCCGGCGCATGCGCGGCGCCGCCCGCGCGCGCCGCGATGCCCTGCTGGCCGGTTGGCCGCAGCAAGTACCCGGTTGTGCGCCGTTGCCGGTCGTGGAAGCGGGGTTGCACCTGTGTGTGCGGGTCGACAGTCTGGCCTGCGAACGCCAGCTGGTCGCCGCAGCCGAAGGGGTCGGGGTGGAGGTGAACGCCCTCAGCGACTACTGGCTGGCGGACAGTGCAGAGCCTGAAGACCGGCGCGCCGGGCTGGTGCTGGGTTTCGCCGCGGTGCCCGAGGCGCAAATCGCCGAAGCCCTGCAGGCGCTGCGCAAGGCTTGGGGCGCGCCGCAGTAGGGCGGTCCGTGATGCGCCGGGCAGAAAAGGCGCTGTGCCAGTCGAGTGTTGCAGGCCTTGCGTAGGGTGGGTTAGCCGAAGGCGTAACCCACCACCCGGCCGTTAGGCCGGCAATGGTGCTGTCTGGCGGCATCATCGGAGGGTTACGCACTACGCGGCTAACCCACCCGAAAGAATCGAGGCGCTAGAGCTTCAGCGCTGCCAACATCTAACTGGGGCATCGGCATAGAAAGAATGGCCGTTGGCCATCCTTGTCGGTTGCAGGGGCTCAGAGCGCCGCTTAGGCTTTCAGCGGCACCAGGCGCGGGGCGATCATGTTTTCCGGGCGGAGGATGTCGTCCAGTTCGGCGTCGTCCAGCAGCTTCTCTTCGCGCACCAGCTCCAGCACGCTGCGGCCGCTGTCCAGGGCCAGCTTGGCGATGCGGGTGGCGTTCTCGTAGCCGATGTAGGGGTTGAGCGCGGTGATCAGGCCGATGGAGTTCTCCATCAGCGCGCGGCAATGCGCCTCGTTGGCGCTGATGCCGACCACGCAGTGCTCGCGCAGCATGTCCATGGCGCGCTGCAGCAGGCGGATCGAGTCGAAGATCTTATAGGCGATCAGCGGCTCCATGACGTTGAGCTGCAACTGGCCACCCTCGGCGGCGATGGTCAGCGCCAGGTCGTTGCCGATGATCTCGAACGCCACCTGGTTGACCGCCTCGGGGATCACCGGGTTGACCTTGCCGGGCATGATCGAGCTGCCCGGCTGACGCGCCGGCAGGTTGATCTCGTTGATCCCGGTGCGCGGGCCGCTGGACAGCAGGCGCAGGTCGTTGCAGATCTTCGACAGCTTGACCGCGGTGCGCTTGAGCATGCCGGAGAACAGCACGAAGGCGCCCATGTCGCTGGTGGCCTCGATCAGGTCGGCGGCCGGCACCAGCGGTTGGCCGCTGATCGCCGCCAGACGGTCGACGGCGAGCTGCTGGTAGCCGGGGTCGGCGTTGATCCCGGTGCCGATCGCGGTGCCGCCCAGGTTGACCTCGGTGAGCAGCTCCGGAGCCAGGTTGCGCAGACGCGCCAGGTCTTCGCCGAGGGTGGTGGCGAAGGCGCGGAACTCCTGGCCGAGGGTCATCGGCACGGCGTCCTGCAGCTGGGTGCGGCCCATCTTCAGCACGTGGGCGAATTCCTCGCCCTTGGCGGCGAAGGCGCCGATCAGGCTGTCGAGGCTGGCCAGCAGGGTGTCGTGGCCGAGCAGCAGGCCGAGGCGGATGGCGGTCGGGTAGGCGTCGTTGGTCGACTGCGCCATGTTCACGTCGTTGTTCGGGTGCAGGTAC
>JBFKAF010000504.1:0-3022 GCA_041621735.1 Pseudomonas sp. | reverse complement strand
TGTTCGCCCTGGGCATCCTGCTGTTCTCCGGCAGCCTGTATCTGCTGGTGCTGAGCGGAATCAGCAAGCTGGGCATCATTACCCCGTTCGGCGGCCTGGCCTTTCTGGCGGGCTGGTTGTGCCTGGGGTTGGCCGCCTGGCGCGCGCCGCGAGCGAGTTAAGCTGACCGCCGAGTCAGGCATCTGGACGAGCGGTGCCCTTTAGCCTTGGTCATCGCCGATGATCGGGCTAGAATGCCCGCCCCCTCTCCAGTTGTGACCGCTCTGCCATGCACATTCAGTTGAACGGTGAATCATTCGAGCTGCCCGATGGCCAGACCGTCGAGGATCTGATCGGTCGTCTGGAACTGGCCGGACGCCGCGTGGCGGTCGAGCTCAATCTGGATATCGTGCCGCGCAGTCAGCACGGTGCCACTACCCTGCGCGACGGTGACCGGGTCGAAGTGGTGCACGCCATCGGCGGCGGTTAGTTGTCAGCCTCGACCGTACAGCCCTGAGAGCAACAGAACAGGCGACAGCAGCGCCTAAGCCCAAGAGGATTTCCGATGAGCCACGTTCGTAGCGACAAGCCCTTCACCCTGGCCGGCCGTACCTATCAGTCGCGTCTGCTGGTCGGCACCGGCAAATACAAGGACCTCGACGAGACCCGCACCGCCATCGAGGCGTCGGGCGCCGAGATCGTCACCGTGGCGGTGCGTCGCACCAATATCGGCCAGAATCCGGGCGAGCCCAACCTGCTGGATGTGATCTCGCCGGATCGTTACACCATTCTGCCCAACACCGCCGGCTGCTACGACGCCGCCGAGGCGGTGCGCACCTGCCGCCTGGCGCGTGAGCTGCTGGATGGCCACAAGCTGGTCAAGCTGGAAGTGCTGGCGGACGACAAGACCCTGTTTCCCAACGTGATCGAGACCCTCAAGGCCGCCGAAGTGCTGGTCAAGGATGGTTTCGACGTGATGGTCTACACCAGCGACGACCCGATCATCGCCCGCCAACTGGCCGAGATGGGCTGCATCGCGGTGATGCCGCTGGCCGGTCTGATCGGCACCGGGCTGGGCATCTGCAACCCCTACAACCTGCGCATCATCCTCGAAGAGGCGAAAGTCCCGGTGCTGGTCGATGCCGGCGTGGGCACCGCCTCCGACGCCACCATCGCCATGGAGCTGGGCTGTGAGGCGGTGCTGATGAACAGCGCCATCGCCCACGCGCAGAACCCGGTGATGATGGCCGAAGCGATGAAGTACGCCATCGAGGCCGGTCGCCTGGCCTACCTGGCCGGGCGCATGCCGAAGAAGCTGTATGCCAGTGCCTCCTCCCCCCTGGACGGGCTCATCAGCTGAGCCTGCTGATGCTCTGCTGCGAGTAGCAAGGCGTTGCGTAGGGTGGGTTAGCCGAAGGCGTAACCCACCAGCTGTTTAATGGGCCAACTATGCGGCTGATCAACACACTCAAAAACCATCGATTTGAAGAGCACCCGATGACCGAATCGCACGAACCCTCGGCTGCGGCCGAGGACAAGCGCCACTTGCGCACCATCAAGAGTTTCGTGATGCGTGCCGGGCGCATGACCGAAGGCCAGCAGCGTGGCCTCGATCTGGGCTGGCCGAAGTTCGGCTTGAAGCTGGAGGACGGTGCTCAGGATTTCGATGCGCTGTTCGGTCGTCAGGCGCCGCGTACCTTCGAGATCGGCTTCGGCATGGGCCACTCCACCCTGGAGATGGCCGCCGCCGCGCCCGAGCAGGACTTTATCGGCGTCGAGGTGCACCGTCCCGGCGTCGGCGCGTTGCTCAACGGCTTGATGACGCAGAACCTCGGCAACGTGCGGGTCTACAGTTGCGACGCCCTGGAAGTGCTGCGTCAGTGCGTGGCCGACGCCAGTCTCGACCGCGTGCTGCTGTACTTTCCCGACCCTTGGCACAAGTCGCGCCATCACAAGCGCCGCATCGTCCAGCCGGCCTTCGCCGAGCTGGTGCGGCAGAAGCTCAAGATCGGCGGCGTGTTGCACATGGCCACCGACTGGGAGGCCTATGCCGAGCATATGCTGGAGGTGATGAACACAGCGCCGGGCTACCAGAATCAGGCGGCTGACGGCGGCTGCGTGCCGCGCCCGGCCGAGCGCCCAATCACCAAGTTCGAGCGCCGTGGCGAACGTCTCGGGCATGGCGTATGGGACCTCAAGTTCCAGCGCATTGCCTGATCCGCCCTGGCGTCCAATAGTGACAGACAAAAAAGCCGCTCGATTGAGCGGCTTTTTTGTGCCCGCGCCGCCCCGAGGCAGTGGGGGAGGCGGGCGTGGCGCATGGCCGTCCTCGCTTATGGCAATTAGGCGTTGATGCGCGAGAAGTCTATGTCCCTGGGTTGCTGTGGTGGTCGCGCCAGGGGTCGAGTGCCAGGGCTTGAGTAGCAGGCACCCGACGCGCCAGTCGGTTGTGCCGAGCCCGCGCGTTGTACGGCAGGCGGGTCAGGCGACGGCGTACACCACCAGCTCCACCAGCATTTCCTCGCGGGCCAGGCCGGCGATGACCATGGCCGCGCGATTCGGGTACGGCGCCTGGAAGTATTCGGCATATACCGCGTTGACCGTGGCCAGGTAGCTGCGGTCGGTGACGTAGATCAGCACCTGGGTCACCGCGTCCATGCCCAGGTTCGCGCATTCCAGGGTGTGTTTGAGGTTGTCCAGGGTCTGCCGGGTTTGCGCCTCAATGCCGCCGGGCACCACCTGACCCTGGGCGTCGATGGGGATCTGTGCGGTGTAGAGGGTGCCGTTGCCGATCACCGCCCACTCCAGCGGGGCCTTGGACGGAAACAGCTGGGTCTTCACGGCCTGTTGCATGGCGTGCTCCTATTTTCTGTGGAATAAAAAAGAGGGAGGCGACGGCTGTCGCGCTCCCTCGAAAGGTGGGGATTAGAGCCCTTGTTCGTCGGCCATGCGCCGGGCGATCTGCGGGGCGTTCCACAGCGCCGGCAGCAGCACCAGGGACACCGGCACGGCGGTGATGACGATGAACGATTGCAGCGCACTG
>JBFKAF010000503.1:0-3026 GCA_041621735.1 Pseudomonas sp. | reverse complement strand
CGGGTCCAGAACCGCGGTGTCGTCGACCGGCATCAGGATCATGTCGGAGGCTTCGATGCCTTTCCAGCCATGAATGGAGGAGCCGTCGAACATCTTGCCATGTTCGAAGAATTCGTCGTCCAAGGCGTCGCGCGCCGGCATGGTGACGTGGTGCTGCTTACCCTTGGTGTCGGTGAAGCGCAGGTCTACCCACTTCACGTCGTGTTCTTTGATCAGTTGAATCGACTTCGACATGCTGTCCTCCAGATGGATAAGGCTCAAAGGGTGAGCCCTTATATAGTTCGGTGAAGCCCGGCGCGATAGTCCGCCAGGACAACCTGCCTCACAAGGGAGCAAATTGCATGCCAGTGCCCTGGAATGGGCTGGTGGCCTGAAGTACAGGCGTGGCGGGGAGTGCGGAGGCAGGCCGGGATGTTATTGGCTCTATTTTGGTGCGCTTTAATTTGTGCGTGCTCGATAATGGTGCGTACGAAAGGCCGGGTAGGATTTTTGGTTAAAGCTTGAGCAATTTCCGCTATAATCCGCGCCCCCTGTTTTTAGGCTACCTCGGCTCGCGCTGCTTTCATGAAACTGATCGTTAAAGTCTTCCCGGAAATCACCATCAAGAGTCGGCCGGTGCGTAAGCACTTTATCCGGCAATTGGCGAAGAATATTCGTTCGGTGCTGCGCGACCTCGATCCGCAGCTGTCGGTGACCGGTGTCTGGGACAATCTGGAAGTGGAAACCGCGCTCAGCGAGCCGAAAGTGCTGCAGGAGATGATCGCTCGTCTGTCCTGCACGCCGGGCATCACCCATTTTCTCGAGGTCCATGAATACCCGCTGGGCGACTTCGACGACGTGCTGGCTAAATGCAAGAGCCATTTCGCCGACCTGCTGCCGGGCAAGATCTTCGCCGTGCGCTGCAAGCGCGCCGGCAAACACAGTTTCAGCTCCATGGATATCGAACGCTACGTTGGCAGCCAGTTGCGCCAGCAATGCGGCGCCGCCGGCATCGACCTGAAGAAGCCTGAAGTCGAAGTGCGCATGGAGATCCGCGACCAGCGCCTGTTCGTCATCCATCACCAGCATCAAGGCCTGGGCGGTTATCCGTTGGGCTCGCTGGAGCAGACCCTGGTGCTGATGTCCGGCGGTTTCGACTCCACCGTTGCCGCCTATCAGATGATGCGCCGCGGCCTGATTACCCACTTCTGCTTCTTCAACCTCGGCGGCCGTGCCCACGAGCTGGGGGTGATGGAAGTCGCCCATTATCTGTGGCAGAAATTCGGTCGCTCGCAGCGCGTACTGTTTATCAGCGTGCCGTTCGAGGAAGTGCTCGGCGAGATTCTCGGCAAGGTCGACAACAGCCAGATGGGCGTGATCCTCAAGCGCATGATGTTGCGCGCCTCCACGCGCATTGCCGAGCGCTTGCAGATCGACGCGCTGGTCACCGGCGAGGCGATCAGCCAGGTGTCCAGCCAGACCCTGCCGAACCTCTCGGTGATCGACTCGGCCACCGACAAGCTGGTGCTGCGCCCGCTGATCGCCAGCCACAAGCAGGACATCATCGACACCGCCACGCAGATCGGCACTGCCGAGTTCGCCAAGCACATGCCGGAGTACTGCGGCGTCATCTCGATCAACCCGACCACCAAGGCCAAGCCCGAGCGCATCGCCTACGAAGAGTCGCACTTCGATATGGCGATTCTCGAGCGCGCGCTGGAGCGCGCGACCCAGTTGCCGATCGACAAGGTGATCGACGAACTGGGCAAGGATGTGCAGGTCGAGGAAGTCGACGCGGCCCTGGCTGGCCAGGTGATCATCGATATTCGTCACCCCGATGCCGCCGAAGAGCAGCCCTTGGAGCTGCCGGGTATCGAGGTGCAGGCTGTACCGTTTTACGCCTTGAACAGCAAGTTCAAGGAGCTGGATGAGAATCGCCAGTACCTGCTGTATTGCGACAAGGGTGTGATGAGCCGTCTGCATGCCCACCACCTGCTCAGCGAGGGACATGCCAATGTGCGCGTTTATCGTCCGACATAAGACGCCGGGGTTGAATGGCGGCAGCATCCGCCATCGCCCCCCCGACCTGTAGGCGGTGTAAACGCCAGCGCGCCTTTGCACCGTCTGACCGAATTCGTATTTAGTTAATATCCGCCGCGTAGACTATGCGGCAAACCGAATCCTCTGATCGAGATACACAAGTGATCGAAAAACTACGCAACATCGCCATCATCGCTCACGTCGACCACGGCAAAACTACCCTGGTTGATGCCCTGCTGCGCCAGTCCGGCACCCTCGAGCGCAACGAGCTCAACGATGAGCGGGTGATGGACAGCAACGACCAGGAAAAAGAGCGCGGCATTACCATTCTGGCGAAAAACACCGCCATCAACTGGAATGGCCATCACATCAACATCGTCGACACCCCCGGCCACGCCGACTTCGGCGGTGAAGTCGAGCGCGTGATGTCGATGGTCGACTCGGTACTGCTGGTGGTCGACGCCCAGGACGGCCCGATGCCGCAAACCCGCTTCGTGACCAAGAAGGCCTTCGAGGCCGGCCTGCGTCCGATCGTGGTGGTGAACAAGGTCGACCGTCCGGGCGCGCGTCCGGATTGGGTGGTCGAGCAGATCTTCGACCTGTTCGACAACCTCGGCGCCACCGAAGAGCAGCTGGACTTCCCGATCGTGTTCGCCTCGGCGATCAACGGTATTGCCGGTCTGGAACACACCGCCATGGCCGAAGACCTGGTGCCGCTGTATCAGGCCATCGTCGACCACGTGCCCGCGCCGCAAGTCGACCGCGACGGCCCGTTCCAGATGCAGATCTCCGCGCTGGACTACAACAGCTTCCTCGGCATCATCGGCGTGGGTCGTATCGCCCGTGGCCGCGTCAAGCCGAACACCCAGGTGGTGGCGATCGACGTTAACGGCAAGCGCCGTAACGGTCGTATCCTCAAGCTGATGGGCCACCACGGCCTGCACCGCGTCGACGTCGACGAAGCCGCCGCTGGCGACATCGTCTGCATCAGCGGTTTCGATCAGCTG
>JBFKAF010000502.1:0-3032 GCA_041621735.1 Pseudomonas sp. | reverse complement strand
TGCAACGCCAGGACGACGGGCGCTGGCAGCTCAGTTTCGAGGCCTCGATGCTGGTCGCCAGCCTCACCGAAACCAGCACCCTACGCGTCGAGAACGGCGCCCTGATGCCTCTGACCTATCGCTTCGAGCGCGGCGGGCTGGGCAAGAGCAAAGTGGTCGAGTACGACTTCGACTGGAACGAAAAGCAAGTGATAGGTAGCGACCGCGGCAACCCGGTGCGCTTCCCGCTCAATCGCAACCTGCAGGACAAATCGACCTACCAGCTGGTGCTGCAACAGGACGTTGCCGCCGGCAAGAAGAGCATGAGCTACCAGGTGCTCGACGGCGACGAAATCGAGACCTACGACTTCCGCGTGCTCGGCGAAGAAACCGTACGCACCAAGGCCGGCCTGATTGAGGCGATCAAGGTCGAACGCGTGCGCGACCCGACGCAAAGCAAGCGCAAGACCATCCTCTGGTTCGCCAAGGACTGGAGCTACCTGCTGGTTCGCCTGCACCAGGTGGAAAAGGACGGTAAGGAATACCAGATCATGCTTAAAGACGGCACGGTCGATGGCAAGCCGGTCGAAGGCCGCCGCGACTGAAGCCAAGCGAACGAAGCCAAGCCGGGCGATGCCCGGCTTTTTTATGCAACAAAAAAGTAGTCTGGATGAAATCCGGGGCAACGGCCGCCGCACAGGAGGCGCCCGGATTGCATCCGGGCTGCGACGCTGCAGGCAGACCCAGGGCTGGGCTTGACGCCTGGCACAAGGCTATCGGCGGTTAGCCGGTCATTTACCCGGTGCGCCAATGAGGCAGGTGATGTGCAGCGCCCCGAGCCGCACCGTCAACCTGCTCTTCGGCCTGCACGGGATCGAAGCCTCTGTAGCAGCTGTGCCAACAACCCTTGCAACAGCCATGGCTTGTTCTAAATGACTACTAGAACAAGCCATCGCGTAAGTTGCCTCGGCTGCACAGCGGCAGAACCCACTCACCGCAAACAGAGCCAACCACCCTCAATTGGCCGGGTATTGCAAAGCCCGGGCGCCCGCCAAGCCGCACGCAAACAGAAGCCGGGCGGTGCCCGGCTTCTATTTGGCTTGACTGCGCCTTACCACATCAGGTCATCCGGCACCTGATACGCGGCATAGGGATCGTCGGCATCCGGCGTCTCGGTCGGCGTATTAAGCAAGATCACCCGCTGCGGATCGCGCTCCTGGATCTTCAGCGCCGCCTCTCGCGGAATCACTTCATAGCCACCGCCATGCCTGACGATCGCCAGCGAGCCACGACTGAGCTTGTCGCGCATCAGGCTGTTCACCGACAGACGCTTGACCTTCTTGTCGTCGACGAAGTTGTAATAATCCTCGGTGGTCAGCTTGGGCAGCCGGGAGACCTCGATCAACTGCTTGATCTGCGCGGCGCGGGCCTTCTGTTCGGCCTTTTCCTTCTGCTGACGGTTCAACTCCTGGTCGCGGGCGGCTTTCTCGGCTATGGCCTGGCGCGCGGCGAGCTGCTGCGACTGGTCTTTCTCGACCTGGCCTTTATGCTCAAGGCGCTCCTGCTTCTGCTTTTGCTTGCCGGCCTGCTTAACCTGCTTTTCGTTGACCAACCCGGCTTTGAGCAACTGATCGCGTAGTGATAGAGCCATAACGTACCTATTCAAAACAAAATTCAATGACCGCAACCGCCAACTCCATAGGGATTGTGGCCATTTCTAATTATCCAACGACACCGCCTGTTAGCCATGTCCGAGCCTGCGCAGCGAGGGCACGGGAGGCGGGGCATGCCTCGCTCAACAGCCTGCTGGAGGACGCCAGGCAATCGCGCTAGCGTAACAAGCCGGAGACTACTGCCGCTCCAGTTTTTTGGCTTCTCCCCACAGCGCATCCAATTCGTCCAGCTCGCACCCCTCGATCGGTCGCCCCGCCTCGCGCAGCGCCTGTTCGATAAACCGAAAACGTCGCTCGAACTTGGCATTGGCGGCACGCAAGGCCGACTCCGGATCGACCTTCAGGTGCCGGGCGAGGTTGGTCACCACAAACAACAGATCACCGATCTCCTCGGCCACCGCCTGCGGATCGTTCTCGCTCATGGCCTCGAGGACTTCGTCGAGCTCTTCGCGCACCTTGTCCACCACCGGCAAGGCCGCCGGCCAGTCGAACCCCACCTGCGCGGTGCGTTTCTGTAATTTGACCGCACGCGTCAGCGCCGGCAAGGCGTTGGGCACATCGTCGAGCAGCGACAACTGCTGCGGCTCCGCGACCTTCTCCGCCCGTTCCTCGGCCTTCAGCTCTTCCCAGCGCTGCTTGACCGCCGCCTCTGCCAGCTTGGCGGTATCAGGCGCGCCATGCAGGTCACCATCCGGGAACACATGGGGGTGGCGCCGCAGCAACTTGCGGGTGATGCCGTCGACCACCTGGGCGAACTGGAAGTGCCCGTCTTCCTGGGCCAGCTGGCTGTAGTACACCACCTGGAACAGCAAATCGCCCAACTCGCCCGGCAGGTGATCGAAGTCGCCACGCTCGATGGCGTCGGCCACCTCATAGGCCTCTTCGATGGTGTAGGGCACGATGCTCGCGTAGGACTGCTTCAGGTCCCAGGGGCAGCCATGCTGTGGGTCACGCAGGCGCGCCATCAGGTGCAACAGGTCGTCGAGTTGGTACATGACAAGTTCCGGTTAGTACGTATTGCAAATCGTAGGATGGGTTAGCGACGCACGGCTCTCACCTCGAAACCGCACACAAGCCTGGAGGCCGCGTAACCCATCAAACAGCCGCAACGTCGTATATCGGTGATGGGTTACGGCGCCTCAACTCCAGTGCCGAATCGAACAACCGCAGCATGCGCCTAACCCATCCTACGCAAACAACGCAGCGGCTCAGGTCGCTCGGTGGCGGCGGGCCTCGATAATATTGGGCAACTGCGAGATGCGCCCGAGCAAACGGCTCAGCGCGTCCAACCCGGGAATCTCCACGGTCAGCGCCATCGACGCGGTGTTGTCCTCCTTGTTCGAGCTGGTATTCACCGCCAGCACGTTGAGTTTTTCGTTG
>JBFKAF010000501.1:0-3036 GCA_041621735.1 Pseudomonas sp. | reverse complement strand
GAGCAGCGGCGAGAAGCCGAACACCAGGCTGGAAGGCCCGAGCAGGTCCTGGGCAATACTGAACACGAAGCCCACCAGCACCCCGGTGAACACTCGCTGACCAAGCGTCACCGAACGCAGTGGCCCGAAGATAAAGGAAATTGCCATCAGCACCAGTGCCGCGGTCACCACGGGCTGTAGCACTTTGGTCCAGAATGCCAGCCAATACTGACCATTATTCAAGCCCTGCTCCGCCAGATAGTGGATATAGCGCCACAGCCCGGTGACCGACAACGCATCCGGCTCCAGCACCACGGTGCCAAGCAATTGCGGGTTCAACTCGACGTCCCAACGCTCACTGACCGCCTTGACTACTTCAGTACTGCGACCCAGGAAGTTAGTGGTTACAACATTTTCCAGCTGCCAGTGATCGCCCTGATACAAGGCGCGCCGCGCGAAGCTGGAGGACTGCAGGTGGCGCTGATCATCGAAGCGATAACGCGTCACACCGTACAACACACCATTAGGCTGCACCGCGTTGATATGTACGAACTCATCCCCCTGACGATGCCACAAACCGCGCTTGGCGCTCTGTGCTTCACCACCACCTTGCGCCATGGCACGGTTGGACTGAGCTAGATTCTCACTCCAGGGCGCCAGGTATTCACCAATCAGGATGCCAGCCAACACCAGCACCAGCATTGGCTTCATCACCGCCCAAACGATCCGCCCGATCGACACCCCGGCAGCCCGCATGACCGTCAACTCGCTGCTACTGGCCAAACCACCCAAGCCGATCAAACAGCCGATCAAGGCCGCCATCGGTAACATCTCGTAGACCCGCCGCGGCAAAGTCAGAAATACGTACCAGGCAGCCTGCTGCAAGCCGTAGTTCCCTTCGACATCACCCAGCTCATCGATAAAAGCAAACAACAAGGCCAAGCCGACGATAACCCCCAACACCCCGAGAATCGCAACAATCACCTGGGCTCCGATGTAACGGTCCAGCCTAACCACGAGCCACCTCCTGCGCAGCACGACGCCCCGCCCATTTCAGCCGTAGCGGCTCCCAATAGAGCAAGGCAAAACCGATCAATGCGAACAGCCCATGCACCCACCACAACCCCAACTGCGGGGGGATTTTTCCTTTATCCAGCGCGCCACGCGCGGCAATCAGCATCGACAGGTAGACCATGTATAAGAGAATCGCCGGCAACAGCTTGAGAAAACGTCCTTGCCGTGGATTGACCCGCGACAGGGGTACCGCCAGCAGGGTCACAACGAAGACCAGCAACGGCAGCGACAACCGCCACTGCAGCTCCGACTGGAAACGCGGATTGTCGCTGCCGATCAACTCACGGGTCGGCACGGCTTCACGCTCGCTGATCTCGTCACTGACAGCCGGCTTGGGCAGCAACACGCCATAGGTGTCGTATTGAATCGCGCGGTAATCCGCCTGCCCCGGATTGCCGTCGTAGCGATAGCCATTCTGCAGAATCAGGTAACGACTGCCATCGGCCTGGATTTCCTGACGCCCACTTTCCGCTACCAGCACGGTAATACCGCGCTCCTTGCCACCTTCGCGGGAAAAACGCTTCTCGGAGATAAAGACCCCGGCCAGTTCGTCACGCTCTTTCGACAGCTGCTGGGTATAGGTCACCCGCGAACCATCCTTCATGGACTGAAAACGCCCCGGCACCAGGGTATCGAGTTCGGTCAGCGCATCCTGCTCATTGAGGATGCGCACCTGTTCGGTGACCCCCTGCGGCGCCAGGCTCAGGCTCAACCAGGCCACCAACAGGGCCACCAGGGTCGCTGGCGCCAGGGTATAGACCAGCAAGCGCTGCGGACTCACGCCCGTGGCCGACAGCACTGTCATCTCGCTGTCGAGATAGAGCCGCCCGTACGCCAGGAGAATGCCGAGGAACAATCCCAACGGCAGAATCAGCTGCAGGAAGCCCGGCAGACGAAAACCCATGATCATGAACAATACACCCGGATCCAGCAGCCCTTGCGCCGCCTGCGCCAGGTACTTGATGAATCGGCCACTCATAATGATCACCAAGAGCACGGCACTTACCGCACTCAAGGTCACCAGCACTTCACGAGACATATAACGGAAGACGATCAAACCAGACACTCCAGGGTTGTCAGGCTCAGGCGGCTACGATCAAACTAGCCACACTGCTTGCCGGTTCGCGCAACAACGAACCAATGAACAAATGACCGGCATTATCCTGCAATACCGACTCGTTGTCTTGGGGACTCCACGCTATGGAATTTATTGTCAAAAGCGCTCGCCCAGAAACACTGAAAACCGCCACCCTGGTCATCGCCGTTGGCGAAGGCTGCACACTCGGTGAAACGGCGAAAGCAATTGATAGCGCCAGCGCGGGTGCGATCAGCGCACTGCTCAAGCGCGGCGACCTGACTGGCAAACTCGGTCAGACCCTGCTGGCCCACAGCCTGCCCAACCTCAAGGCCGAGCGTGTACTGCTGGTCGGGACGGGCAAGGACGCGGAACTGTCCGACCGTCAACTGCGCAAATTACTCGGCGCAGTGTACGCGGTACTCAAGGGGCTCGGTGGCAACGATGCCGTGCTGGCGCTCGGCGAGCTAGCCGTGAAGAACCGCAACAGCTATGGCAAGACGCGCCTGATGGTCGAGACCCTGGCCGACAGCGGCTACCAGTTCGACCGCTTCAAGAGCACAAAGGTCGACGCCATTGCCCTGAAGAAGCTGACGCTGCTCAGCACAAAAGCCACCCAGGCCGAGGTCCAGCGCGGCGCCAAGCATGCCCAGGCCATCGTCGCGGGCATGGCCTTCACCAAGGACCTCGGCAACCTGCCGCCGAACCTCTGCCACCCGAGCTTCCTCGCCGAGGAAGCCAAGACCCTGGCCAAGGCGCACAAGAATCTCAAGGTCGAGATCCTCGACGAGAAGAAGCTCAAAGAGCTTGGCGCCGGCGCCTTCCTCGCCGTATCCCAGGGCAGCGAGCAACCGCCACGGATGATCGTCCTGCACTATCAGGGCGGCAAGAAAACCGAGAGACCCTTT
>JBFKAF010000500.1:0-3038 GCA_041621735.1 Pseudomonas sp. | reverse complement strand
GGCCGCCGAGATGCTCGGTCGTCAGCCCGGCGCCATGCAATTGCGCTACATGCAAACCCTGAGCAACATCGCCACCGACAAGAGCTCGACCATCGTCTTCCCGCTGCCAATCGAGCTGTTGCAGGGCATGGCCGAGCTGAAGCGCTAGTGGCCTGTACGGTTAGTTAGTTAACTCAAGTTCGGATGGTTGAGGTTCTGAGACCAGGCGCTGCGGCGAGTCATAGCGGGCTATGGCGAGAAGCGGCAACGCAGCATCGGGGCCGCAGACGCCGAAATTGACTAATTGAACTAGCCACGCAGGCCACTAGGGCGCCGCCTCCATTCACCTCGTGGTTACCCTAGGTCGTCCATGTGCGAATGGCAGGGCGCGCTCGGGAGGCACCCTTGGCTGCGCAATGCAGGCAGATGGAGTTGCGCTTGATTTTGGGACTGTTCGGTTCTAAATTCTTCGATTCGTGCCTGACGGCTTTACTTTCCCGCCCGCTGACCTGGCGCAGCGGGTTATTCGTTTATGGCGGCGTAATGGCAGCGCTCAGAGTCGGCGAGCCCTTTTCATACCAGGCAGCCCCGTGGCTGTGCGCCCTGAGTGATGACTCAAGCAAACCAGGACCGAGCGGTTCTAACCCGAGGGTGTGTTGCATGCGTGAACTGTTTGAATTACGTGGGGCCGATCCCCAGCTGCTGTTTTCCCCTTACTGCTGGCGCGTGCGCCTGGCGCTGCTGCACAAAGGGCTGGAGTTCGAGAGCCGGCCGCTACGCTTCACCGACAAGCAGCCGCTGGCCTGTTCCGGTCAGCAGCAGGTGCCGGTGCTGCGCGACGGCGACCGCGTGGTGCATGACAGCGTGGCGATCTTCCGCTACCTGGATCGCACCTATCCGGACAAGCCGCTGTTAGGCGCGGGCCTGGCCGAGAGTCGCGCGGCGTTGCTTGAACGGGTGATCTTTCACGCCGTGCGCATGCCGTTGCTCAAGGTCCTGCTGCCGCGGGTGTTCGCGGTGATCGACCCGGCGGACCAAGACTACTTCCGCAGCACTCGCGAGAAGGCCCTGGGCGCCACCCTGGAGGCCTTCGCCGACCCCGAGGCCGGTGCCGTGCAGCTCAAGCAGGCGCTGGCGCCGCTGGAAGCCTGGCTGGCGGAGCAGCCCTACCTGGATGGCGAGACCCCCGCCGGCAGCGATTACCTGCTCGGCGGCCTGTTCTTCTGGGCCTGGTGCCTGGGTACGCAGCCTTGGGCTACGGATTCCGCGGTCGGGGTGTGGTTCCAGCGCCTGCTTGAGCATTACCAAACGCACTGCGGTCCAGTGGCGCGGGCCGCGCTGGACTGAGGGGAACTGGCGTGATCGATCCCTACTACTGGACCACGCCGAATGGCCACAAGGTCAGCAGCTTTCTCGAAGAGGCCGGGTTGCTATGCCCTGGCCGAGGAGATCAATCGCGATCCCGAAGCGTTGCTGACGGCCGAGGCGCGCAAGCTGCTGTTCGGCCAGCAGCGCTGAACCAGTAGGCGGGGCCGCGAGCACCCACGCGGCCCGTCTCATCGACACTGATCCCGCTGCGGCTAACTGAGCGTCGGTGGTGGCGGGCGCCGGTTCGCTCTATCTGCTGGGAATTCAAAAATTACAGCGCGTGTCTTCGGAAGCGCTGGCCAATTGAGGGCGTCAGGCACCTCTGCTTGTCTAAATTTTTCCTATGCTTACTCGACTAGCCCGCGAGGAGGTTGCTATGCGTATCGGCGTACCCAAGGAAATCAAGAACCACGAGTATCGTGTTGGCCTGACCCCGCAATCGGTGGCCGAGCTGACCGCGCTGGGGCATGAGGTGCTGGTCGAGACCCTGGCGGGGGCGGCTATCGGTTTCAGCGATGCCGATTACCTGGCCGCCGGTGCGCAGATCGCCAAGGATGCGACCCAGGTGTTCAACGAGGCGCAGTTGCTGATCAAGGTCAAGGAGCCACTGGCCGTCGAACGTGCGCGCCTACGACCACGGCACACCCTGTTCACCTACCTGCACCTGGCGCCGGACCGGCCACAGACCGAGGAGTTGATGGCCGGCGGCGCCACCTGCATCGCCTACGAGACGGTGACCGATCACAACGGCCGCTTACCGCTGCTGGCGCCGATGTCCGAGGTGGCCGGGCGCATGTCGATCCAGGCCGGGGCCAACTGTCTGGAAAAAGCCAAGGGCGGTCGTGGCGTGCTGCTCGGCGGGGTGCCGGGTGTGGCGCCGGGCAAGGTGGTGATTCTCGGCGGCGGGGTGGTCGGCAGCCATGCCTTGGCCATGGCGGTGGGCCTCGGCGCCGATGTCACGGTGCTGGACAAGAGCGTCGATGCCCTGCGTCGCCTGGATGGACAGTACGGCAACCGCATCACCACCCTGTACTCCACGCGCGCGGCATTGCGTGAGCAGATACTGGCGGCGGATCTGGTCATCGGCGGCGTGCTGATCCCCGGTGCCGCGGCGCCCAAGCTGATCAGCGCCGAGATGGTCAAGCAGATGCAGCCCGGCTCGGTGCTGGTGGATGTGGCCATCGACCAGGGTGGCTGTGCGGAGACCTCGAAAGCCACGACCCACGACAAGCCGACCTATGTGGTCGATGACGTGGTGCATTACTGCGTGGCCAATATGCCCGGTGCAGTGGCGCGCACCTCGACTCTGGCATTGAACAACGCGACACTGCCGTTCGTCGTCGCGCTGGCGGAAAAAGGCACGCGTCTGGCGCTGGAGGACGATCCGCACCTGTGCAACGGCCTCAACGTGGCCAGGGGCGTGATTACCTGCGAAAGCGTTGCCGAGGCGCATGGTTTGCCCTATGAACCGGCGATCCGTGTGCTGGAGAAGTTGTAGCGGTGAGGGTGTGAGGTCAGCGCCAGATAGTGGTCCCCGGTGGGCCGGCCCGTGGCGGCGGGTTGGCCGTTGAATGCGCCGGGCTCACCTGCCGTTTCCGCGCAACGCCAGCTAGTCTTTACTCAGGTATTCGAGCTGCGGAGGAGCGCATGCCCATGTCGCGAATCAGTCGTCGTCAGCTGCTGGCAGGGCT
>JBFKAF010000499.1:0-3039 GCA_041621735.1 Pseudomonas sp. | reverse complement strand
TGGTCCTGGCGACCCGGGCCCGGCTGGAACGGCTGTATGCCAGCGACCTGTCCGTACCGGCCATGCGCGCCGCCAAGCAGGCCGAGTTCGAGCGCCTGCGCGCCGACTACCGGGCGCTACGCGATCGCCAGTGGGGTGGCGTCGGGCGCTACGATGCCTGGATCGAGGCGCCGCTGAACAACGCCAAGCTGCTGCCGTTCGGTCTCTACGACCAGTGGGTGCCGGCGTTCGCGGCGCTGTTCGCCCAGGTGCAGGGAGATTGGGCGCTGTTCTACCGGCGCGTGGCGACACTCGCCGAGCTGCCGATCGAGGCACGGACCGAGGCGCTGCAAGCCTTGCAGGATGCCGGTTAGAACTTGCCCAAGGCTTGCCCGGTCCAACGCCTACGAGTCCCGGAAAAACAGGCGGTGGGCAATGAACAGATGGAGCGTGCTGTTGCTGTTGGGTCTTTTGAGTGGCGCGGCATTGGCGGCGCCGAAACCCTGCGAGGAGTTGAAGCAGGAGATCGAAGTGAAGATCCAGGCCGCTGGCGTGGTTAGCTACACCCTGGAGATCGTGGCTAACGACGAAGTGCATGACCAGAGCCTGGTGGTCGGCAGCTGCGATGGCGGCAGCAAGAAGATCATCTACCAGAAAAACGGCTAGCAGGCCTGAGCTGGCAACGCCCAGTTCGTGGGAGCGGTCTTGACCGCGAAGGGCGTCAGACCGACGCAATTGTGTGAGCTGACAGATTTTTCGCGGCCAAGGCCGCTCCCACATAAAAATAGCCCAGCCGCTTACCCCGTAAACGCCCGGTGCAGCTCGGCCAGACTGTGGAAGTGGTAGGTCGGCGCCTCGGCCTGCAACTCCTCGGCGCTGCCGAAGCCATAGCCCACCGCCGCCGCATCCAGGCCGTTACGCCGGGCGCCGATCAGGTCGTGCTTGCGGTCGCCGATCATCAGGCAGTCTGCCGCGCTCAGGCCTTCCTGCTCGAGCAGGTGGCCGATCAACTCGACCTTGTCGGTACGCGTGCCATCCAGCTCGCTGCCGTAGATCAGCTTGAAGTGCCGGGCGAAGTCGAAATGCCGGGCGATCTGCTCGGCGAATACCGTCGGCTTGCTGGTGGCGATGTACAGGCGCCGGCCCTGGGCCTGGAGCAGCTGCAGCAGTGGATCGACACCCGCGAACACGCGGTTTTCGTACAGGCCGACCTCGGCGAAGCGCTCGCGGTAATGCGCCACCGCCTGCCAGGCCGTGGCTTCGTCCAGCGCATAGCTGTGCATGAAGCACTGCAACAACGGCGGGCCGATGAAGTGCTCCAGGGCGCGCAGGTCGGGCTCGTCGATGCCCAGCCGGGCCAGGGCGAACTGCACCGAACGGGTGATGCCCTCGCGCGGATCGGTGAGGGTGCCGTCGAGGTCGAAGAGGATATTCCGGTAGTGCATGGGGCCCTTGTCGGCAGGTCTGCCTCGGTTCAGTTGGACGAGTAGCCTTCCATCAAGTGCTGATCCTTCAGGCGCACGTAGTTGGCGGCGCTGTAGCTGAAGTAACTGCGTTCCTTGTCGCTCAGCGGACGCGCCTGCTTGGCCGGGCTGCCGACATACAGGTAACCGCTCTCCAGGCGTTTGCCCGGCGGCACCAGGCTGCCGGCGCCGAGCACCACTTCGTCCTCGATCACCACGCCGTCCATGACGATGCTGCCCATGCCGATCAGCACCCGGTTGCCGACTTCGCAGCCGTGCAGGGTGACCTTGTGGCCGATGGTCACATCGTCGCCGATGTTCAGCGGGTAGCCGCCGGGGTTGAAGGGCCCGGCATGGGTGATGTGCAGCACGCTGCCATCCTGCACGCTGGAGCGTTCGCCGATGCGGATGCTGTGCATGTCGCCGCGGATCACCACCAGCGGCCAGATCGAGCTGTCATCGCCGATTTCCACGTCGCCGAGGACCACGGCGGAGGCGTCGACAAATACCCGCTCGCCGAGTAGCGGAGTGAACTGTTGGTAACTGCGTATCGCCACGATAGAAACCTCTTAGGCTGCGGTAAGCGCTGATTGTAATTAAGATAGCGGGCATATCCGCTGACATCCTGGTTTTGGGAGCCTTTTGCGCCGCCAGGGGTCACAGCATGCAACCCATTTCGATACAGGTGCCCTGCCTTGACTGCGAACAATCCCCTGCTGCACCCCTTCGACCTGCCAGCGTATTCCGCTATCCGGCCCGAACATGTCGAGCCGGCGGTGGATGCGATTCTCGCCGATAACCGCGCCGCGATTGGCGAGCTCTTGAGTAAACAGTCTGGCACACCGAGCTGGGAGGGTCTGGTGCTGGTGCTCGATGAGTTGCATGAGCGCCTCGGCCGCGCCTGGGGCCCGGTCAGCCACCTGAATGCGGTGTGCAACAGCGCCGAACTGCGCGCCGCCTATGAGGCTTGCCTGCCCAAACTGTCCGAGTACTGGACCGAACTGGGGCAGAATCGTGCGCTGTTCCAGGCCTACGACGCGCTGGCCAAGAGCCCGGCGGCGCGCGCTTTCGAGGTGGCGCAGACGACCATCCTGGAACACACCCTGCGCGACTTCCACCTGTCCGGCATCGATCTGCCAGAGGCCGAGCAGCAGCGCTATGGCGCCATCCAGAGCAAGCTGTCCGAGCTGGCCAGCCGCTTCTCCAATCAGCTGCTGGATGCCACCCAGGCCTGGAGCAAGCAGGTCACCGATGAAGCGGCGTTGGCCGGCCTGACCGACTCGGCCAAGGCGCAGATGGCCCAAGCGGCCAAAGCCAAGGACCTCGATGGCTGGTTGATTACCCTGGAGTTTCCCAGCTACTTCGCGGTGATGACCTACGCCGACGACCGCGCGCTGCGCGAAGAGCTGTACGCCGCCTACTGCACCCGTGCCTCCGACCAGGGGCCGAATGCCGGCCAGCACGACAACGGCCCGGTGATGGAAGAGATCCTCGGCCTGCGCCAGGAGCTGGCCAAGCTGCTCGGTTTTGCCAGCTACGCCGACTTGAGCCTGGCGACCAAGATGGCCGAAACCCCGGACCAGGTGCTGCACTTCCT
>JBFKAF010000498.1:0-3045 GCA_041621735.1 Pseudomonas sp. | reverse complement strand
GTCAGCAAACCAGACCAGGCGCCATGACTCACCTCAGCCGAGGTATCAGTGGTCAACGCCTCTTTCGCCGCACAGGCCTCGCTCAACAGCGTGCGCTGCGCACCGGGATCGAGATCGGCAGACAAACCGGCCTGTTCGACTATCCAGCCAGCGATGGCATGATCGAAATCATCGCCACCCAGCGCACTGTCTCCGCCGGTAGCCAGCACTTCGAACACGCCAGCAGTCAGCCGCAGAATCGAAATATCAAAGGTACCGCCGCCCAGGTCATAGATTGCCACCAGGCCTTCGGCCTGCTGGTCCAAGCCATAGGCCACGGCGGCCGCGGTCGGCTCATTGAGCAGACGCAGCACGCTCAAACCTGCCAAACGCGCGGCATCCTTGGTCGCCTGGCGCTGAGCATCATCGAAATAGGCCGGCACGGTAATCACCGCACCAACCAGCTCGCCGCCCAACACGGCCTCCGCCCTATGGCGCAGCTCCTTGAGGATATCGGCAGACACCTCCACCGGGCTTTTCGGCCCCTGTACGGTGTCGATGAACGGCATATGCGACTGGCCATCGACAAAGCGATAGGGCAACTGCTCACCCAACTGCTTAACATCGGCCAGGCCGCGCCCCATCAGGCGCTTGACCGACAACACAGTGTTCAGCGGGTCGCAGGGAGCAGCCAGCCTGGCCGCCTCGCCCACTTCGACGCGATCAGCGTGGTAGCGCACCGCCGACGGCAGGATCACCGCGCCTGCGGCATCGGCCAGCGGCTCTGACAGGCCACTGCGCACGGCAGCGACCAGCGAATTGGTAGTACCCAGATCGATCCCCACGGCCAGCCGACGCTGGTGTGGCTGGGGGCTCTGTCCGGGCTCAGCGATCTGCAGTAGGGCCATGATTAATAAATGCTTATCTGAATATCAGGCGCGCCAGACTGGCCGCGCGAGTGTTAATCGTCGAGGCGCTCTTCCAATTGGCGCACCTCGTGGGAAAGCTTGTCGAGAAACTGCATACGACGCATCAGGCGCTCGGCCTCTTCGCGGCGCAGAGGGTCATCCCAACAAACGGCAAAGCTCTCATTCAGCTCATCCTGAGCAACTTTCAGGCGCCGCTTGAACGCCGCCACGCCACCCAAGTCGGCGCTGTCTTGCAGATCTTCGAGCTCTTCGCGCCAATGCATCTGCTGCATCAGGAAACCAGGGTCTTGCACCGTGACTTCTAGCGGCAACTCCGGCCCACTCAGCGCAAGCAGGTAGCGCGCGCGCTGGGGTGCATTTTTCAAGGTCCGGTAAGCCTCATTGAGACTGGCAGACTGCTCCAGCGCCAAGCGCTGCTCACGCTCGGAGGCATCGGCAAAACGATCCGGATGTACCTGGCGCGCCAACTCGCGATAACGCACAGCCAGCTGCTCAAGATCCAAACGAAAGCAGGGTTGCAGCTCAAACAAGGCGAAATGACAAGGACTACCCACAACGCGCCTCAGATATTGAAGCTCTCGCCGCAGCCACATTCGCCGCGCACGTTAGGGTTATTGAACTTGAAACCTTCGTTCAAGCCCTCCTTGACGAAGTCCAGCTCGGTGCCATCGAGGTATACCAGGCTCTTGGGATCAATGATCACCTTGACCCCGTGACTCTCGAACACCTGATCCTCGCTGGCGGTTTCGTCGACGAACTCCAGTACATAGGCCAGGCCCGAGCAGCCGGTAGTACGGACAGCCAGACGGATACCCTCACCCTTGCCCCGCCCATCGAGAGAGCGACGCACATGCTGTGCGGCAGCTTCGGTCATGCTGATAGCCATCGACAACCTCCTTAGAGCAAGCCTTTCTTCTGCTTGTAATCGCGTACGGCCGCCTTGATGGCGTCCTCGGCGAGCACCGAGCAGTGAATCTTCACCGGCGGCAACGCCAACTCTTCGGCGAGCTGGGTGTTCTTGATGGTTTCCGCCTCATCCAGCGTTTTACCCTTCATCCACTCGGTAGCGAGGGAGCTGGAGGCAATCGCGGAACCACAACCGTAAGTCTTGAACTTGGCGTCTTCGATCACGCCCGACTCGTTAACTTTGATCTGCAGGCGCATCACATCGCCGCAGGCCGGCGCGCCGACCATGCCAGTGCCAACACTGGGATCTTCCGCGTCCATCTTGCCGACGTTGCGCGGGTTTTCGTAATGGTCAATGACCTTTTCGCTGTAAGCCATGCTGTTATTCCTCTCTCATCAGGCGCCGCTCATCGGCAGCTTTAGTGTGCCGCCCATTCGACCTTGGACAGATCGACACCTTCTTTGAACATATCCCACAGCGGCGACAACTCGCGCAGCTTGGTGACCGCCTCGCGAACTTTCTGCGCGGCATAATCAATATCTGCTTCAGTGGTAAAACGACCGAAGCTGAAACGAATCGAACTGTGCGCCAACTCGTCGTTACGACCCAAGGCACGCAGAACGTAAGACGGCTCCAGCGACGCAGAAGTACAGGCCGAACCCGAAGACACGGCGAGGTCTTTGAGCGCCATGATCAGCGACTCACCTTCTACATAGTTGAAGCTCAGGTTGAGGTTATGCGGTACGCGGGCAGCCATGCTGCCATTGACGTAGACCTCTTCCATCCCCTCAAACTGCTGATAAAAACGATCACGCAAAGCCAAAATCCGCTGATTTTCCTGCGCCATTTCTTCCTTGGCAATGCGAAAGGCCTCACCCATGCCGACGCACTGGTGCGTGGCCAGGGTGCCAGAGCGCATGCCGCGCTCGTGACCACCGCCATGGGTCTGCGCCTCAAGGCGCACGCGCGGCTTACGCCGCACATACAAGGCCCCCACGCCCTTGGGGCCGTAGGTTTTGTGTGCCGAGAACGACATCAGATCGACCTTGAGTTTTTCCAGGTCGATCGCAACCTTGCCGGTGGACTGCGCCGCATCTACATGGAAGAACACCCCACGCGAACGGGTCAACTCGCCAATCGCAGCAATATCGTTGACCGTGCCGATTTCATTGTTCACGTGCATGATCGACACCAGAATGCTGTCCTCACGCAACACCGCCTCAACCATCG
>JBFKAF010000497.1:0-3048 GCA_041621735.1 Pseudomonas sp. | reverse complement strand
CCCCTGGGCAAGACCAACCTCGACCAGTTCGCCACCGGCCTCAACGGCACCCGCTCGCCCTACGGCGCATGCCGCAACAGCCTGCACCCGGACTACCCGGCCGGCGGTTCCAGCGCCGGCTCGGCGCTGGCCGTGGCCCTCGGCGTGGCCAGCTTCGCCCTCGGCACCGACACCGCAGGCAGCGGCCGGGTGCCGGCGGCGCTGAACAACCTGGTCGGCCTCAAGGCAACCAAGGGCCTGCTCTCCACCGCCGGCGTGGTGCCGGCCTGTCGCACCCTGGATTGCGTCAGCTACTTCAGCGCCAGCGCCCGCGAGGCCAGCCAGCTGCTGGCGCTGACCGCCAGGCTGGATGCGCGCGACGCCTACAGCAGGGCCAATCCGCTGTGGAACGACGCCAGCGCCTTCGGAGCTCCGCGCCCAGGCTGGCGCTTCGGCGTGCCCAAGCAGCTGGAGTTTCTCGGCTGTCCGGAAAGCCCGGCGCTGTTCGCTGCCACCATCGAACGGCTCGAGGCGCTGGGCGGCGAAGCGGTAGAGATCGATTTTGCGCCCTTCCTCGAAGCCGCGCGCCTGCTCTACGCAGGCCCCTGGGTCGCCGAACGCTACAGCGTCGCCGGCGAGTTGATCGAGGCCCAGGCCGATGCCGTGCTGCCGGTGATCCGCGCCGTGCTGGAGCAGGCGCCGGGCACCAGCGCGGTGGACGCCTTCCGCGCGCAGTACCGCCTGCAGGCGCTCAAGGCCGAGTGCGAGCGGATCATGGCCGAGCTCGACTGCGTGCTGACCCCGGCCTACCCGCGCCCGGTGACCCTGGCCGAACTGCAGGCCGAACCGGTCGCGCGCAACTCCGACCTCGGCTACTACACCAATTTCATGAACATGCTCGACTACGCCGCCGTCGCAGTACCGGCCGGCTTTATGGCGGGCGGCCTGCCCTGGGGCGTGACCCTGTTCGGCCGCGCCTTCACCGACCAGTACCTGCTCAGCCTGAGTGATGCCCTGCAGCGCCACAGCGATCTGCCGCTGGCCGGCGAGCGTGCCTTGCAGCTGACCGCCCCGGCCAACCTGGCGCGCAACGACCGCGCCCGCCTGGTGGTCTGCGGCGCGCACCTGGATGGCCTGCCGCTGAACTGGCAGCTCAGGCAACGCGGCGGTCGCCTAATCGAGGCGACCCACAGCTCGGCCGACTACCAGCTCTATGCCCTGGCCGGCGGCCCACCATTGCGGCCTGGTATGGTGCGGGTCAGTCAGGGCGGCAGGGCTATCGCGGTGGAGGTCTGGGAACTGCCCAGTAGCGAGCTGGGCTCCTTCCTCACCGGCATCCCGGCGCCACTGGGCCTGGGTAAGGTGCAACTGGCCGACGGCCGCTGGGAGACAGGCTTCATCTGCGAGCCCTGCGGCATCGAAGACGCGCTAAACATCAGCCACTTTGGCGGCTGGCGCGCCTTCCTCGGCAGCCTCGGCTGATGGCCTCGCGGGCTTGGCTGACACCAGCCCGCGCGGCTCAGCCGCTTGCAGCAGGTCGGCGACAGAGGCGGACGGTTAGTCCGGCAACCAGCCACAGGCAGAGCGCAGTCGGTCTTGGCCTGGATAGCCATTCTGGTATCCAGGCCAAGGCCGGGCTAGGATAGCGGCCATTATTCCCAGGCTTTCCCCATGCAGCAGACCCCGCCCATCCATCGCCAGCGCTACCTGCTGCTGTTCCTCCTGCTGCTGCTCGGCAGCGGTTTTCTCGCCACCTCGCTGGCCAGCTACTACGCCGCCCTCGAAACGGTGCGCGGCAATATCATCAACACCGAACTGCCTCTGACCTCGGACAACGTCTACTCGGAAATCCAGAAAGACCTGGTCCGCCCCGTGCTGATTGCCTCGATGATGGCGCGCGACACCTTCGTCCGAGACTGGGTGATGGCCGGCGAGCAGGACACCGCGCAGATGACCCGCTACCTGAACGAGGTGCAGGAACATTACGGCGCGGTCACCAGCTTCTTCGTCTCGGAAAACAGCCACACCTATTACCAGGCCAAGGGTGTACTGAAACAGGTCAAGCTCAGCGAACCGCGAGACGACTGGTACTTTCGCGTGCGCGATATGCAGGCGCCCTACGAGATCAATGTCGACGTCGACATGGCCAACCAGGATCGCCTGACGTTCTTCATCAATCACCGGGTGTTCGACTATCGGCAGCGCTTTATCGGCGCCACCGGTGTCGGCCTCACCGTGGATGCGGTGGTGCAACTGATCGACGCCTACCAACAGCGCTACGGGCGCAGCGTGTTCTTCGTCGACGCCAGCGGACGCATCGCCCTCACCGGCGCCAGGGGTGGTCCACTGGGCGCGCAAGCGGGCCAGCTGCTCAGCGAAGTACCGGGCCTGGAAGCATTGCAGGCCACACAGTCACAGCCGCAGAGCGGCAATTTCGAGTACCAGGCACAGGGTCGCGAGCACTTTCTCAACGTGCGCTACATTCCCGAGCTGCACTGGTACCTGTTCGTCGACAAACAGGAAAACGGCGCCCTGGCCGGTATCCGTCACTCGCTCTACCTGAACCTGCTGATCTGTCTGCTGGTCATCGTCGTGGTGCTCGGCCTGGTGAGCATCGCCCTGCGCCGCTATCAAGCGCGTATCGCCACCCTGGCCACCACAGACTCACTCACCGGCTTACCCAATCGTCGCGGTTTCGATCTGCTGGTCAATCAGGCCATTCAGGAGTCGCGCCGCGAGCAGAGTCCGCTGTGCGCACTGCTGCTCGACCTGGATAACTTCAAACAGCTCAACGACAGTCAGGGTCACCTGGCCGGAGACGAAGTGCTGCGCGGCTTCGCCCGGCAGCTACAGAACAACCTGCGCCAGTCCGACATCATCTGTCGCTGGGGCGGCGAGGAATTTATCCTGCTGCTCAAGAACACCACACAGGAGCAGGCGCACCAGTTGGGGGAAAAGATTCGCCGGCAAACCGAGCAGACCCCCTTCCTGTTCAACGGCTCGACCCTGCGGGTCACCGTGAGCATCGGCCTGAGCGAGCTGCGCGCGGGCGATGCGCTCGACCACTTG
>JBFKAF010000496.1:0-3055 GCA_041621735.1 Pseudomonas sp. | reverse complement strand
TGGAGCGGGCGAAGGGAATCGAACCCTCGTTATCAGCTTGGGAAGCTGGAGTAATGCCATTATACGACGCCCGCTTTTGCGGATGCCTTTGTACCAGAAGTCGCGCGCTAAAAGAAGCCCACACCGAGCGCAATCTTGTTGCGGCTCGGTGCTAGTGCAGCAGAATGGCATGTTTCATACGGCCATCGCGTGTTGCAGCTCGGCTTGCGGGCGGAAGGTCGTGCTGCGCTGTGGCGCACTTTGCAGGAAGCCCAGCAGTGCGTCCCGGCTTTGCAGCCAGGCGGCCTTGTGTTCCATGTCGAGGAAGTGCCCGGCATTGTCGATGGTAGCGAAGCGGCAGTCGCTGAGGTGTTGGCTGAACACGCGCACGTCTTCGGGCGAGGTGTATTCGTCGTGCTCGCCATTGACGAACAGCAGCGGAATCTTGATGCCGGCCAGGCATTCCATCTGGCAATGGCTTTCCAGGTGCACCACCTGATCGACGTGGGAGAACATCTGCCGGTATTCGTGTGCGTCCAGGCTGGCGATGTGACGATGGTTGAAGCGCTTGAACAGCGACGGCAAGTGTTTGCCAATGGTGTTGTTGACCAGGTGGCCGAGGTTGCCGCCATCCGCGGCGTGCAGGTAGTTCAGGCCTTTTTCCAGGTAGTCGAGCATCGGTTCGTTGAGCAGCGGCGAGAAGGAGGTGATCACCGCTTTTTCGATGCGTGCCGGGCGTTGGGCCAGGGCCAGCAAGGCGGCGACGCCGCCCCAGGAGAAGGACTGCAGGTAGTCGACACGGAAGTGTTCGATCAGGTCGAGGAGGATGCACGCCTCGTCTTCCTTGCTGATCGAACGAGCGTTGCTGTTGTGCGGCTTGGACTGGCCGGCATAGGGCTGATCGTAGAGCACCACGTTGAATTGCGTCTGCAGGTACTTGACCGTTTGCGCGAAGGCGGCGGTGGTGGACAGCGAGCCATTGACCAGGATGATGGTCTTGCGCGCTGCTGGGCTTGCGTAAAACTCCGTGTGAACCTTGTAAGTCCCGTGAACATCGACGACAGCGATAGCTGGCTTCATGTTGTTTCCTCCTGGCGCAAGTTAGGCATGGCGAACGGGGGCAGCCGTTTGCCGGGCAAGCAACGTAGGACAGTAGGAAAGCGCCTGGACATGACAAACGAATGTCAGGCTGGGAATTTTTATAAGTTATTTGTTTTCAATCAGTTAGGGCCGAAAAAGAGCATCCGCTCCAACCTTTTTCAAGGGTTTGGAGGGCGTCTCGTAACCAGGCAGGAACCCATTTCGCGCAACGCGCAAGCAACCGAAAGAACGCTTAGATGGCTTCTGTGACTCGACGGTCACATCAAGACCTTATGGTTGGATTTAAGCAGTGCCCCGTCAGTCGTGGCAAGCGCTAATTTCATTAGTGGCCTACCGTTTATCGGGTAGTGAGCTAAGTAGTGTGACTCGGACCGAACTGGCCGTTGCTTGCCTCAGAAACAGGCGATCTCGGCCGCCGTCAGGGCGCGGTACTGACCGGGCGCGAGTCGTTCGTCGAGGACGATTGCGCCCATGCTGAGGCGATGCAGGCCGACGACCTTGTTCTGGAAGTGGCCGAACATGCGCTTGACCTGATGGTAGCGGCCTTCGCACAGGGTCAGGCGGGCGCGGCGCGGCGCGAGAATCTCCAGTTCGGCGGGCTGGGTGACGAGGTCCTCGAAGCGAAAATACAGGCCCTGGGCGAAGGTGGCGATGCAAGCGGGGTCAATCGACTCTTCGGTCTCGACCAGGTAGACCTTGGGCTGCTTGTGCTGCGGGGCGGTCGCCCGGCGCGACCACTGGCCGTCGTTGGTGATCAGCAGCAGGCCGCTGGTGTTGAGGTCGAGGCGCCCGGCCAGGTGCAGCTCGTGCTTGTCCGGCTCGGCGAGCAGGTCGAGCACGGTGCGGTGTTCGGGATGCTCGGTGGCGCTGACCACGCCGATCGGCTTGTGCAGCATGAAGTAACGCGCGGCTTTGCCGGCTTGCAGCAACTCGTCATCCAACTCGACCCGGCTGAACACGCTGACCTCGCTGCGCTTATCGCAGCAGGTCTGGCCGTCCAGGCGGATGCGCCCGCTGGCTAGCAGCTGGCGCACTTCCTGGCGGTTGAAGCGGGGCAGGTTGCTGAGAAAGCGATCGAGGCGCATGGGTTATAGGGCGGTGGGTTCGGCGTCGTCCGGCGGCAGCGCTTGCGCGCAGCGAGGGCACAGGCAGGCGCGATTGCGCAGCTCGGTCGGCAGGCTGTCGAGCACGCTGGGCTCGATGCGCGCAGTGAAACACCAGCAGTGCGTCACGGGCGTTTGCGCGGTGGCCTGGGCGCATTGGTTGGGTTGGCCGCAGCGTGGGCAGGTAAGGGCCTGAGCACTCATGTGGCGTCCTCGCAGAGGCGGTTGCGCCCGGCTTGCTTGGCTCGATAGAGCGCCTGGTCGGCACGGGCGAGCAAGTGGTCGAGCGCATCGCCCGCGCGCAGCTCGCTCAGGCCGATGCTCACGGTGACCCGCAGGGTCGAGCCGTTGAACAGGAAGGGGGTCTGCTCGGTTTGCCGGCGAATCTTTTCCCCCAGCTGGTGCGCCTGCTCCTGTGTGGTGTTCTTGAGCAGCAGGATAAACTCCTCGCCGCCCCAGCGACAGATGATGTCGGACTGGCGCAGGTTGTTCTGCAGCTGCCGGGCGAAGCCGCGCAGCACTTCGTCTCCGGCCAGATGACCCTGACTGTCGTTGAGCTGTTTGAAGTTATCCAGGTCGAGCAGCAGTGCGCACAGCGGACTCTGCTCGCGGCGCGACTCCTGGATGGCCTGATTGACCAGCAGATCGAAACCGCGACGATTGGGTAAGCCGGTGAGTGAGTCGGTGGTGGCCAGGGTGGCGATACGCGCTTGATAGCGGCGCAGGGCGATGCTCACCAGGCCGAGCACCACGATGGTGACCAGCAGGCAGATCAGCAGGTTCAGGTAGAGCGAGTGACGGATACCGGCCAGGGCGCCGTTTTCCTGTTTGTCGACGAACAGGTACCAGTGCAGCTCGGGAATGTAGCGCAC
>JBFKAF010000495.1:0-3058 GCA_041621735.1 Pseudomonas sp. | reverse complement strand
GCTGTGAGAATCCATGTCTGAGTCTTTGCGTATCGTCTTCGCCGGCACTCCGGAGTTCGCCGCCGAGCACCTCAGGGCCCTGCTCGACACGCCCCATCAGGTCATCGCGGTTTACAGCCAGCCGGACCGCCCCGCCGGCCGAGGGCAGAAACTCATGCCCAGCCCAGTCAAGCAACTCGCCGCGCAGTACGCGATCCCGGTGTATCAGCCGCAGACCCTGCGCGACCCGGCGGCGCAGGCCGAACTGGCGGCGCTCAAGCCCGACCTGATGGTGGTGGTCGCCTATGGCCTGATCCTGCCGCAGGTGGTGCTGGATACCCCGCGCCTCGGCTGCATCAATAGCCATGCCTCGCTGCTGCCACGCTGGCGCGGTGCGGCGCCGATCCAGCGCGCCATCGAAGCCGGCGACCTCGAATCCGGGGTCACCGTGATGCAGATGGAAGCGGGGCTGGATACCGGCCCCATGTTGCTGAAAGTCAGCACGCCGATCGACGCCGAGGATAGCGGCGGCAGCCTGCATGACCGCCTCGCCAGCCTGGGCCCGCAAGCGGTGATCGAAGCCATCGCCGGTCTTGCCAGCGGCACGCTGCAGGGCCAGGTGCAGGACGACAGCCTGGCCACCTACGCGCACAAGCTGAACAAGGAGGAGGCGCGCATCGACTGGAGCCGTCCGGCCATCGAGCTGGAACGGCTGATCCGTGCCTTCAACCCCTGGCCGATCTGTCACAGCACGCTGCACGCTGCGCCCTTGAAAGTCCTCGGCGCGCAACTGGGCGAAGGGCAGGGCCAGCCGGGACAGATTCTCAGCGCCAGCAAAGAGGGCCTGAGCGTAGCCTGCGGCGCTGGCGCACTGCGCTTGACCCGCCTGCAGTTGCCGGGCGGCAAGGCGCTGGCCTTCGCCGACCTGTACAACAGCCGCCGCGAACAATTTGCCGCCGGCTCGGTGTTGCAGTGATGAGGAGCTACCCATGAATCCCCGTCTAGCGGCGGCCCGCGCACTGGCCGCGGTACTCTCCGGCAAGGCCTCGCTGGGCAGCAGCCTGCCGCCCCTGCTGGACAAGGTCGAACCGCGCGACCGTGGCCTGACCCAGGAACTGGCGTTCGGCACCGCTCGCTGGCAACCGCGCCTGGCTGCACTGGCGGAGAAACTCCTGCAAAAACCCTTCAAGGCCGCCGACAAGGATGTCGAAGCCCTGCTCCTGATCGGCCTCTACCAGCTGCTCTACACCCGCATTCCGGCCCACGCCGCCCTCGGTGAAACCGTCGGCTGCGTCGACAAGCTGAAAAAGCCCTGGGCCAAGGGCCTGCTCAATGCCGTGCTGCGCCGCGCCCAGCGCGAGAGCGAGCAACTGCTGGCGGAGCTGGAGCACGATCCGGTGGTGCGTACCGCCCACCCGCGCTGGCTGCAAAAAGCCCTGAAGGCGCACTGGCCCGAGCATTGGGAGGCCATCTGCGCCGCCAATAATGCCCATCCGCCACTGATTCTGCGGGTCAACCGTCGCCACGGCAGCCGCGACGCCTACCTGGCCGAGCTGCGCGCCGCCGACTACCAAGCCGAGCCCTGCAGCTTCAGCCCAGACGGTATTCGTCTGGAGCAGGCCTGCGATGTCACCGGCCTGCCGGGCTTCGCCGAAGGCCGGGTCAGCGTGCAGGATGAAGCCGCGCAACTGGCTGCCGAGCTGCTGGAGCTGGCGCCCGCTCAACGGGTGCTGGACGCCTGCTGCGCCCCAGGCGGCAAGACCTGTCACCTGCTCGAAGCCGAGCCACAGCTGACCGCTGTGGTGGCGGTCGACCTGGAGGAGAAACGCCTGGTCCGCGTGCGCGAAAATCTCCAGCGCCTGGGCCTCAACGCCGAGCTGATAGCCGCCGATGCCCGCGCGGTCGATGAGTGGTGGGACGGCCAAGCCTTCCAGCGCATCCTGCTCGACGCGCCTTGCTCCGCCACCGGTGTGATTCGCCGCCATCCCGACATCAAACTGACCCGTCAGGCCGATGACATTGCCGCCCTGGCCCAGTTGCAGGGCGAACTGCTGGACGCTTTATGGCCGACGCTGGCAGTCGGCGGCATCCTGCTCTATGCCACCTGTTCGACTCTGCCGACCGAAAATACCGAGGTCATCAAAGGCTTTCTCGCACGTACCTCGGGCGCACGCGAGCTGGATATTGCCGGGCCCTTCGGCCTGAAACAGCCGCACGGCCGCCAACTGCTTGCGCAGCCTGACGGTCACGACGGTTTTTATTATGCCAAGCTGATCAAAATCGCCGCCGATCGCGGCTGAGGAACAGAGCGGATGAAGATCATCATTCTCGGCGCCGGCCAAGTCGGCGGCACCCTGGCGGAACACCTGGCCAGCGAGGCCAACGACATCACCGTGGTGGACACCGACGGCGACCGTCTACGCGACCTCAGCGATCGCCTGGATATTCGCACCGTACAGGGCCGCGGCTCGTTCCCCACGGTGCTGCGCCAGGCCGGCGCCGACGATGCCGACATGATCATCGCGGTGACCAACAGCGACGAGATCAACATGATCGCCTGTCAGGTCGGCTACACCCTGTTCCACACTCCGACCAAGATTGCCCGGGTGCGCGAGCCGGCTTACCTGACCCGCTCCGGGCTGTTCAATAACGACTCGATTCCGGTCGACGTACTGATCAGCCCGGAACAGCTGGTGACCAACTACATCAAGCGTCTGATCGAGCACCCGGGCGCCCTGCAGGTGATCGACTTCGCCGGCGGCAAGGCCCAGCTGGTGGCGGTCAAGGCCTATTACGGCGGCCCGCTGGTCGGCCAGCAATTGCGCCAGCTGCGCGAGCACATGCCCAATGTCGACACCCGGGTAGCGGCGATCTACCGCCGCAACCGACCGATCATCCCCCATGGCGACACGGTGATCGAGGCCGACGACGAGGTGTTCTTCATCGCCGCCAAGGCGCATATACGCGCCGTGATGAGTGAACTGCGGCGACTGGAGCAGGCCTACCGGCGCATCATCATTGCCGGCGGCGGCAATATCGGCGAACGCCTGGCCGCCTCGCTGGAACAGCGCTACCAGGT
>JBFKAF010000494.1:0-3071 GCA_041621735.1 Pseudomonas sp. | reverse complement strand
TCAGGGCCTGGCGCGGATTCGCGCCGGCCGGGCGCGCCCGGGTTTGCGCGCGATTCTCGAGGTGGCCGGGCGTGAGCCGGGGCGCATCACCTCGACCGACCTGGGCTTTATCATCGGCCCACGGCTGAACGCGGCCGGGCGGCTGGACGACATGTCCCTGGGTATCGAGTGCCTGCTGTGCGAGGACCAGGCCCTGGCGCGGGACATGGCGGTCGAGCTGGACCAGCTCAATCAGGACCGCAAGAGCATCGAGCAGGGCATGCAGCGCGAGGCGCTGGCCCAGCTCAAGGACCTGCCGCTGGAAGATATGCCGTTCGGCCTGTGCCTGTTCGAGCCGGACTGGCATCAGGGGGTGATCGGCATCCTCGCGTCGAGGATGAAGGAACGCTATCACCGCCCGACCATCGCCTTCGCCGATGCCGGTGAAGGGGTGTTGAAAGGTTCGGCGCGTTCGCTGCCGGGGTTTCATATCCGCGATGCGCTGGACGCGGTGGCGGCCAAGCATCCGGGCTTGATCAGCAAGTTTGGCGGACACGCCATGGCGGCCGGGTTGTCCCTGCCGCAAGAGCATTTCGGTGCCTTCGCCGCGGCGTTCGACGCCGAGGTGCGTCGTCAACTGGTAGAAGACGACCTCACCGGGCGCCTGCTCTCCGATGGCAGCCTGGCGGTCGAGGAATTTCATCTGGAGCTGGCACGCGCGCTACGCCATGCCGGTCCTTGGGGGCAGCACTTCCCCGAGCCGCTGTTTCACGGCGTGTTCCAGATCGTCCAGCAGCGCCTGGTCGGTGAAAAGCACCTGAAGCTGGTGTTGAAGACCGAGTGTGGCGGCCAGACCCTGGACGCCATCGCCTTCAATATCGACCGTGAGCAGTGGCCCAATCCGACCGTGCGCTGGGTCGAGGTGGCGTACAAGCTCGACGTCAACGAGTACCGCGGCAAGGAAAGCGTGCAGTTGCTGGTGGCGCATATCGCGCCGCGCTGAGTTGCGCTGGCGTCAGCGGTGTGGCTGCGGTGCGGCGCAAGGGTGGCCCGTGCGGCGTCAGATAGCGAGCGCTTAGGCCGCTGTATGTGGGCGGCTATCGACATATTCAGTGACGACTGCTCGACGAGCCGCCGCGGCTAGCAGAGTTGCTGTGCCGGGTGCTCGGCAATCTTTCGAAGCACTCTGGCGCTAGGCGGCGCGCAACCTGGATACCTAGACTCGGTCTGATGACTACACACCTATCTGGGAGAAGGGTCGATGAACACCCGTGGCTTGCTCGATCAATTGCTTAAGTCCGGCCAGGACATGCTGCAGAAACCGTCTGCACAGCCCTCGGCCAAAGGCAGCGCTGCCGGCGGTTTGGGCGGTTTGCTGTCTGGCGCTAATGCCGCTGGCCTGGGCAGTCTGCTGTCCGGCGCCGGGGGTGGCGCCTTGGCGGCCGGTGCCATGGGCTTGCTCCTGGGAAACAAAAGCGCGCGCAAACTCGGCGGCAAGGCGTTGACTTATGGTGGGCTGGCCGCTCTTGGGGTGATTGCCTACAAGGCCTATGGCAACTGGCAGGCGCAGCAAGGTCAGGCTCCGCAGGGCGAGCCGCAAACCCTCGATCGCCTGCCCGCTCCGCAGGTGGAGCAGCACAGCCAGGCCATCCTCAAGGCGCTGGTCGCCGCGGCCAAGGCCGATGGCCATATCGACGCCCGCGAACGTCAATTGATCGAGACCGAGCTGGGCAAGCTAATCAACGATGCCGAGTTGCGGGGGTGGTTGGATGCCGAGCTGCACAAGCCACTGGACCCCGCTGAGGTTGCCCGTGCGGCGAGTACGCCGGAAATGGCCGCGGAGATGTACGTCGCCAGTGTCTTGATGGTCGATGAAGAGCATTTTATGGAGCGGGCCTATCTCGACGAACTGGCTCGCCAGCTCAAGCTTGAACCTGGCTTGAAAAGTCAGCTGGAGACTCAGGTGCGCGCGGAGCTGGTTGCCGACTAAGGGGGTGGAGCAGGCTTGGCTCCTGGGAGCCGCCTGCTCGCTGTCTGGCGCGACTAAACGCGGGCTGCAAGTGGCCAATCGACTGGGGTATACTCGCCGGCTTTTCCGAAAGTTTTACCTGCGAGTGTCGCCAGCCATGGAAATCAACCCGATCCTGAACAGCATCAAGGACCTCTCCGAGCGCTCCCAGACTATTCGGGGGTATCTTTGACTACGATCACAAAAGTGATCGTCTGATCGAAGTTAACCGCGAGCTCGAAGACCCGAACGTCTGGAATAACCCGGAGTACGCCCAGGAACTGGGGCGTGAACGCGCCGCCCTGGCGCAGATCGTCGAGACCCTGGAACAGATGTCCAGCGGTCTGGCCGATGCCCGCGACCTGCTGGAAATGGCGGCCGATGAAGAAGACCAGGCGGCTGTCGATGACGTCGCCGCCGAAGTCGAGCGCCTGCGCGAAGCGCTGGAAAAGCTCGAATTCCGTCGCATGTTCAGCAACGAAATGGACCCCAATAACGCCTACCTGGATATCCAGGCCGGCTCCGGCGGCACCGAAGCCCAGGACTGGGCCAACATGCTGCTGCGCATGTACCTGCGCTGGGCCGACAAGCGCGGTTTCGATGCCACCATCATGGAACTGTCCGCCGGCGAAGTCGCCGGGATCAAGGGCGCGACCCTGCATATCAAGGGTGAATACGCCTTTGGCTGGCTGCGTACCGAGATCGGCGTACACCGCCTGGTGCGCAAGAGCCCGTTCGATTCCGGCAACCGTCGGCACACCTCGTTTACCGCGGTGTTCGTCTCGCCGGAAATCGATGACAACATCGAAATCGACATCAATCCAGCGGACCTGCGGATCGACACCTACCGCTCCTCCGGTGCCGGTGGTCAGCACGTCAACACCACCGACTCGGCGGTGCGGATTACCCACGTGCCGACCAATACCGTGGTCAGTTGCCAGAACGAACGCTCCCAGCACGCCAACAAGGACACCGCGATGAAGATGCTGCGGGCCAAGTTGTACGAGCAGGAGATGCAAAAGCGCAACGCCGCCTCGCAGGCGCTGGAAGACACCAAGTCGGATATCGGCTGGGGTCATCAGAT
>JBFKAF010000493.1:0-3075 GCA_041621735.1 Pseudomonas sp. | reverse complement strand
TGCGGATTGGTCGGGGCTGACCCACGACCTGCCGCCTTTGCTCTGGCTGGAGGCCTTCGAGGTGGCCGCGCGCACCCTGAGTTTCACCGCCGCCGGCCGCGAGCTGAACATTACCCAGTCGGCGGTCAGTCAGCGCATCCGTTTGCTGGAGGATCGCCTCGGTCAGCCGCTGTTCGTCCGCCATCCGCGCAGCTTGAGTCTGACCCTGGCCGGTCAGGCCTGGCTGCCTTCTATCCAGACCGCCTTCGTGCGCATGCGCGACAGCACCGCCGAGGTGTTCGGCCTGTCGCGCGATGCACCGGTCACCCTGCGTTCCACGCCGCTGGCGCAACAGGCGTGGCTGGCGCCGCGTCTGGTGGCGTTTCACAAGGCCCATCCCGAGGTGGCCCTGCACCTGGCCAGCGGCTTCTGGAGCAATGATTTCGGCAGCGAGGGGGCCGACATGGAGATTCGTTACGGTCGCGGCGACTGGGACGAACAGGAGTGCATCGCCCTGGGCGAGGGGGAGGAGCAGATGGTGGCCCTGGCCTCGCCGGAGCTGGCGGCGCGCTTGCAGCATCCCCAGGACCTGGCTGGCGAGACGCTGCTGCATTCCGTCGGCTTCGCCGTCGGCTGGCGCGCCTGGTTGCAGGCGGCCGGCGTGGCCGAGTTGGAGCGGCAAACCCGACGGGTCAGTTGCGACACCCAGGTGATGGCCCTGGAGCTGGCGCGTCAGGGCATGGGCTTGGCCCTGGCCCATCGCAACCTGTTCATGCGCTGGCAGCGCGAAGTGCGCCACGGCCTGGTGCCGGTGTTCGATCTATGCGTGACCACGCCGGAGCGTTTCTGGTTGGTGCGCCCGTTGCGCCGCCAGTTGCGCGAGCCGGCGCAGAAGCTGTGGGACTGGTTGGTGAGCCACAGTAAGGACTGATCGGCCACTGCTCAGGCTGAGCAGTGTTCAGGCGGCGTGCCGGGCGTTTGGCCCGGCGCGCAGCCTGCCAGTCAGAGCTTCAGGTGCTTGATCACCGCGGCCTTGCCATCCTTGCCGTCGAAGGTCGTCACGCCCTCCAGCCAGGTGTCCAGCCACTGCGGATTCTTCGCGATCCATTGCTTGGCGGCCTGTACCGCCGGCTCCTTGTCCATGATCCTTTCCATCATGTGCGACTCCATCTGGATGTCGAACTTCATGTTGCTCACCAGCTTGGCGGCGTTCGGGCAGCGGGTCTGGTAGTCGTTGGCCATCACCGTGTGCACCTTGGCCGCGCCACCGTCCGCTCCCCACAGGTCGTCGGCCCCGCTGAGGTAGGTCATGTCGAACTGCAGGTTCATCGGGTGCGGCGCCCAGCCGAGGAAGACGATCGGCTCTTTCTTGCGGATGGCCCGCGCGACTTGCAGGCGCATGGCCGTTTCACTCGACTCCACCAGTTTGAAGTCGCCAAGGCCGTAGCGGTTTTCCTCGATCATGGTCTTGATCAGCTGGTTGCCGCCGGCACCGGACTCGATGCCGAAGATAGTGCCCTTGAGCTGGTCCTTGTAGCGGGCGATGTCGCTCATGTCCTTGAGTCCGTCGACGGCCAGGTAACTCGGCACCGCCAGGGTGAACTTGGCCCCCTTCAGGTTGGGTTCCGGCAGCAGAGTGACGCTGTTGTTCGCCGCCGCCGGCTGGAACAGCGGGTCGGAAGCCGGCGACCAATAGTCGAGAAACACGTCGACATTTTTCTTCTGCAGAGACACCAGAATGATCGGCAGGCTCAGGGTGGTGACCTTGGTCTGGTAGCCCAGACCCTCGGCCACGGCCATGGTCAGGCCGTTGATCGCGCCATTGTCCACCCAGCCTACGTCGGCCATGCGCAGGGTCTGGCATGACGGCGCTTCCTGGGCCCACGACGGGCTGGCGCCGAGTGTCAGCGCAAGAGCCAATAAAGCAGAACGATTGGTTTTAGTCATTGTTGTCGTCTCGTGTGGTTGAGGCTGTGGCGAAGGCGCCGATCACGGCTCGGCGCCCAGGTAGCACGGTCCGGACACGCGATGGGCGGGGTTGCCCGGCGGGTGCACTCGGCGCCGAGCGACCGGGCAATGTTCGGGGGTGGCGTATTCTTCAAGGTCGACAGGGTTGGCCATTTTTGCTGAGGCAGCAGCCGGGCAGGTTGGTCATCGGGGTTATCCGTACAAACGCAGCGAGGCAATTGAGTCCCGCCGTCCGTGAGCCGATGCACTCGGCTTAGACCGGATGCAGGCCAAGCCTGCGGGCTGGCGGGGTGGCTGACAAACGATCTATTCGAGCGCTAAGGCCAAGCTGGGCTAATGCCTGGCTTTTTCATATGCCGCAAGCTGCGCCGCACTGTCCCTGTGCGGCCGCCGCGATCACAGCATTTCAGGCAACCCGAGCCGGCTCAGAGGTGCACGTAGAGATCCTCGCCCTCGACGCTGACCGGGTAGGTCTTGGCCTTGATGCTGCGATCGACGATGAACTCGCCGGTCTTGATCTCGAATTCCCAGCCGTGCCAGGCGCAGCGCACCAGGTCGTCCTTCTGGCCGTAGATGAAGTCGTAGTGCGGCGTCTCCTGCGTGGTGCCGCACTGCGGCCCCTCGCAGAGCGCCGCGCCGCGGTGCGGGCAGACGTTGAGCATGGCGTGGTATTCGCCGCCGACGTTGAAGATGCCGACCGGCAGGTTGCCGAGCTTGACGATCTTCTGCTGGCCGCTGGCGACTTCATGGGTCTTGCAGGCCAGAACTTTTTTCGCATCCATGGGCTTCTCCTCGTTGTCAGGCGGTCATAGCCAGGGGCTGTGGCAGGCGCGAGTACACCTTCAGGGCGTTGCCGCCGAGAATGCTGTCGCGCCACTGCGGCGGAATGTGCAGGGATTCGACGCTGTCGTAGTCCCAGTGCGGGTAGTCGGAGGCGAACAACAGGGTATTTTCGCCATCCATCGCCTCGAGAATCGCCCACAGGTGCTCGACCTTGGTGCCCGGCTGCTCCAGCGGCTGGGTGGTGAAGCGCACGTTGCGCTTGAAGTACTCGCTGGGCAGCATCTTCAGCCACGGCGTCTCCTTGCGCAGCGCCTTGTAGTTGGCATCCAGGCGCCAGAGCAGGCT
>JBFKAF010000492.1:0-3084 GCA_041621735.1 Pseudomonas sp. | reverse complement strand
GACCACCGGCCACCTGTTCGACGGCCCGGCGGCGGTGCGTTACCCGCGCGGCACGGGACCGAATGCGCCGATTGAGGCGGGCCTGGAACCCCTGGAAATCGGCAAGGGCCTGATCCGTCGCCAGGGCCAGAAAGTGGCGCTGTTGGTATTCGGCGTGCAACTGGCCGAGGCGCTGAAGGTCGGCGACACCCTGGACGCCACGGTGGTCGACATGCGCTTCGTCAAACCGCTGGACGAGACTCTGGTGCGCCAACTGGCTGGCAGCCACGAACTGCTGGTGACCATCGAGGAAAACAGCATCATGGGCGGCGCCGGCAGCGCCGTGAGCGAGTTCCTGGCCCGCGACAACCTGCTCAAGCCGGTGTTGCACCTGGGCCTACCGGACTACTACGTGGAGCACGCCAAGCCGGCGCAGATGCTCGCCGAGTGCGGCTTGCATGAAGCCGGCATCGAAGCCGCCGTGCGGCAACGCCTGGGCCTGCTCGACAGCTGATGGCTGCCGGGCCGAACTGGCCCGCGGAATTGCTTTACCCGCCGTGTGCGCTTAGGGTGCGCGGCGTTTTGTTTGTCCGAGGTCGCGGCCATACCAGCCGCGTGAATAGGGAAGCAGGTGCGCCGCTGTCGCTATCGACAACGGCAAGGCCTGCGCTGCCCCCGCAACGGTAACCGACGGCGCTTGTGCGACAACCGCACCAGCGCGGGATTTCCCGACACACCACTGGGCTCGCCTGGGAAGGTGGGAAATCCACAGTCGGCAGCCCGGAGACCTGCCTCGGTGCAATCTGACTGGTGTTGCGGAGGGCATCACCGTCAAGCGCTGGCCGCCCGCCGCTTGCCCGTGCTTGTCCCTGCCCTCCTCAAAGGACTTCTCCCTTTTGAGGATTTATCGATGAAACTGTCCCCCCTTGCCTTGGCTGTGGCCCTGGCGCCCAGCCTGACCCTGGCCGAGCAAACCAGCGAGCCCTACCAGGCCCCGCCACTGGTGATTACCCGCGGCACGCCACTGCAACAGCCGGCACCGGCCAGCGTCCGGATAATCGACCGCAAACAGATCGAGAAGAGCGCCGCCAGCAACCTGATCGAAGTGCTGCGCGGGCAGGCAGGTCTGCAGGTTCGTGACACTCTGGGCGACGGCAACCGCGCATCGATCAGCTTGCGCGGCTTCGGCGAGAACGCGGTGAACAACACCCTGGTACTGGTAGATGGCCGCCGCCTGAACAATCCGAGCCTGAACGGCCCCGACCTCAACAGCGTGCCCCTGGCCAACATCGAGCGCATAGAGATCATCCGCGGCGCCGGCACAGTGCTGTATGGCGACCAGGCGGTGGGCGGGGTGATCAACATCATCACTCGCACGCCGGTCGGCAACGAAGCCTATGTGGAGACGACTCAGGGCAGCCATGACCTGGAGGCCTATCGCGGGCATGTGTTCCAGCAGCTCGGCGCCGGCTTCTCGGCCTATGCCAGCGGCGAGACGCGCCACACCGACAACTACCGCGACCACAATAACGCCAGCTACAGCAACGGCTTCGGTCGGCTGCGCTACGACCATGCCGATGGCTGGGCCCTCTACGAATATCAGAGCATCGACGACGAACTGCTCTACCCCGGCGCACTGACCATCGCCCAACGTCGCAATGATCGCAAGGCGAGTACCTCCAACGAGTGGAACGACAACAAGACCCAGGTCCATCGCTTCGCCTTGGAACAAGCCATTGGCGCCAACTGGACAGGGAACTTCGACTACAGCTTCCGCGACGCCGATGGCATGGGTCTGATTTCCGGCAGCCCATTCAACGACGGCACCCGCGTGGAGAGCTTCAGCCCACGCCTGACCGCTCACTGGGATAGTGACCTGGGCCGTAGCGAGTGGCTGATCGGTCACGACCATATCAGCAGCGATTATCAGGCTTCCTACGCCAGCTTTCCGAGCTTCAGCAGCATGGCGCGACAAACTCAGCGCGATTGGTATACCCAGCTAAGCCAGCCTCTTGCAGCCGATGTCAGCCTGACCCTGGGCTACCGCGCCAGCGAGGCCGAGGACCGCAACAAGCGCAGTGACCTGAGCCATACCGACCGGGAAGGCAGTACCAGCATCGCCTTGCAGTGGCAGGCGAATCAGCAGACCCGCCTGTTTATCAAGCGCGAAGATGTGCTGCGCTGGGCCAACGTCAATGAGAACGCGTCCGTTGGACCCGGCGTGATTTTCCTCAAGCCGCAGACCGGCGAGTCCTGGGAAAGCGGCATCGAGTGGAGCGATGGCAGCCAGCGTTACCAGGCCACTCTCTACCGCCTGGACTTGGAGGACGAGCTGCTGTACGACCCGCTCGCCGAACACTCAGTATTCGGCCCTGGCGCTGGCGCCAATATCAACCTGGACAAGACCCGTCGCGAAGGGCTGCTACTCGAGGGAGAGGGCTCACTGACCGACAAACTCAGTGTCGGCGCGCAATACAGTTTCACCGACTCAGAGTTCCGCGCCGGCCAGAACAAGGGTAACGAAGTGCCCTGGGTGTCCCGCCACAGTGCCGGCGCGCACCTGAACTACATCGTCCTGCCAGGGCTGAACGCCTACCTGGAAGCGATCTACACGGGGGCGCGCTACCTCTCCAGCGACGACGCCCATGTCCTGCCACGCGAAGGGGGCTATACCCTGTTCAACGCGGCCCTGAAATACGAGTATCAACAGTTCAACGCCAAGCTGCGGGTTAACAACCTCACCGGTAAGCGCTACGACAGCTTCGCCACCTACTCCTCCTGGACACCCGGAAACAAGGGGCTATATCCCGCTCCGGAAGAAGAGGTCCAGCTGAGCGTCGGCTACCGCTTCTAAGCTCGGTCTCGTAGCCGGATGCAATCCGGGAGCAGCGCTTACCCCAGAGTAAGAGCCCCGGATTGCATCCGGGCTACCGGTGGGACTTCCGGTGCTGAGCGCCGCCCTAAGCCCCGCACTCGCGGGGCTTAGTGGGCTTCGGCCAGCTGCTCGCAGAGTTTCTCGGTCGCTGCCAGCATCTGAAAGCTTGGCCGTTCCAGGCCCTTGTCGGGCACCTGCAAGAGTTGCTTGCGCGCCACCGCGCTGAGCTG
>JBFKAF010000491.1:0-3091 GCA_041621735.1 Pseudomonas sp. | reverse complement strand
CGGGTTACGCGTCTCGCACGCATCGGGGCACCCCTCGAACGTGCAGCAGGCGACGCTAACCCGCCCTACGCCCAAGCCTGGAATACCCTATGAGCCAAGAACGCCGTTACAGCTTCGAGTTCTTCCCCGCCAAGACCGAAGCCGGGCATGAAAAACTGCTGAACACCGCACGCCAGCTTGCCACCTATAAGCCGGACTTTTTCTCCTGCACTTACGGGGCCGGTGGCTCCACCCGCGACCGCACAGTGCATACCGTGCTGCAGCTGGACGGCGAGGTGAAGATACCCACCGCGCCGCACCTGTCCTGCGTGGGCGACAGCAAAGCCGAGCTGCGCGAGCTACTCAATCTGTACAAAGCTGCCGGCATTCAACGCATCGTCGCCCTGCGCGGCGACCTGCCGTCCGGCATGGGCATGGCCAGCGGCGAGCTGCGCTACGCCAACGAACTGGTCAGCTTTATCCGCGAGGAAACCGGCGATCACTTCCACATCGAAATCGCCGCCTACCCGGAGATGCACCCGCAGGCGCGCAACTTCGAAGCCGACCTGGCCAACTTCGTGCGCAAGGCCAAGGCCGGCGCCAACAGTGCGATGACCCAGTATTTCTTCAACGCCGACAGCTACTTCTACTTCGTCGAGCGCGTGCAGAAAATGGGCGTGAATATTCCGGTGGTGCCCGGCATCATGCCGATCACCAACTACAGCAAGCTGGCCCGTTTCTCCGACGCCTGCGGCGCCGAGATTCCACGCTGGGTACGCAAGCAGCTGGAGTCCTACGGCGACGATGCCGAGAGCATCCGCGCCTATGGCGAACAGGTGATCAGCGAGATGTGCGAGCGCCTGCTGCAAGGCGGCGCGCCGGGGCTGCACTTCTACACCCTGAACCAGGCAGAGCCTAGCCTGGCGATCTGGAACAACCTCAAACTGCCGCGCTAACCGCTTCCCCTCCATCCACGCCTTGCGCCGCCCTGCAGCGCAAGGCGTGGATGGCGCCGGACAGGCGCCTAACCTCCGCCGCCGCCGTTTTGCGTCCATGCTTACAGGCATGCAGCCCCAGCTTGAGGCATCGCGCGCAGTATCTTTTATCGGCTGAGCACACGGGCGAACCGTACCTGTTAGTCAGTTCAGGACCACCGCCTGCACGCAGGCTCTGCCGTATCACCGCCATGGAGTGCCGAAATGCTCATCAACAACAAAACCAACGCGTCAATTTCACCCAAAGGCAGCCTGGCAACCCTTTCGCAGCGCGAAGTACAACAACTTCGTGAAGCCGGCGAAGGGCGGGTTTACGAGCTGTTTCGACAATGCGCCCTGGCGATATTGAACATCGGCTCAGGCAGCGATAACGCGAAAACCCTGCTGGATGCCCACCCGGATTTTGAAATTCGCATCCATCAACAGGATCGCGGCATTCGTCTCGAGCTGATCAACGCCCCCTCGGCCGCCTTTGTTGACGACGAGATGATCGCCAGTACCCGGGAAATGCTCTTCAGTGCCCTGCGCGATATCGTCTACACGCAGAGCAAACTTGAAAGCGACCGGATTGATCTCGATAGCTCGGAAGGCATCACCGATTACGTGTTTCACCTGCTGCGCAACGCCCGTACCCTGCGCGCCGGCGTAGCGCCGAAAATAGTGGTGTGCTGGGGCGGTCACTCGATCGACCACGAAGAATACAAATACACCAAAACCGTGGGCCACGAACTCGGCCTGCGCGGTCTCGACATTTGCACCGGCTGCGGTCCCGGCGTGATGAAGGGGCCGATGAAGGGCGCCACCATCGCCCATGCCAAGCAACGCGTGACCGGCGCGCGCTACCTGGGCTTGACCGAGCCGGGCATCATCGCCGCGGAAGCGCCCAATCCCATCGTCAATGAGCTGGTGATCCTGCCCGATATCGAAAAGCGCCTGGAAGCCTTCGTGCGAGTGGGCCATGGCATCATCATCTTTCCCGGCGGCGCCGGCACCGCCGAAGAGTTCCTCTATCTGCTCGGCATTCTGATGCACCCGGACAACAAGGACCTGCCCTTCCCGGTGATCCTCTCCGGGCCACAAAGCAGCGCTCCCTATATTCAGCAACTGCATGAGTTTATTGGCGCCACCCTCGGCTCGGCCGCACAGCAGCGCTATCAGATCATTATCGACGACCCGCATCAGGTGGCGCGGGAGATGGCCCAGGGCATCAAGGAGGTCACCCAGTACCGGCGCATCCATGACGACGCCTACCATTTCAACTGGCTACTGAAGATCGACGAGAGCTTCCAGCGCCCGTTCGAACCCACGCACGAGAACATTGCCAGCCTCAAGCTGACCCGCAATCAGCCGGTTCACGAGCTCGCCGCTCAATTACGCCGCGCCTTCTCCGGCATCGTGTCCGGCAACGTCAAGGTTCAGGGTATTCGCCTGATCGAACAGCACGGCCCCTATCAGATCACCGGCGACCGGGACATCATGCAGCAGCTGGATCGTCTGCTGCAGGCGTTCGTCGACCAACACCGCATGAAGCTGCCTGGCGGCAGTGCCTATGAACCCTGCTACAGGGTTGTGGGCTAGATTCCGCTGCGGACGAATAGCGCAACATGGCAGAAGCACAAGCACGCGTGGTGCTGATTGCCGGCGGGGGGACGTGGCACGGCGCGCCCTACCCACTCAGGCACGAGCAAGAGCTCATCGGGCTGTCAGTCGGCCCGATGAGGCCGTGCTCGACGGCCATCGACGATGGAAGCGCAGAGTTCGGTATACACCGTCGCCCGTCACAGAATGTCACTGGCGCCCACCCCCATACGCTGGATCGGTCAAACGTCAGCACAAATTGCCATTAGCTATTCCTGAATGAATATTTTCCCCCGGATAAATCCCCTCCATGCTCGAGGGCCAGTCCAGCATGGCCGTGCCTTTTGAGGCCGTTGCTCCCGCCCAGCACTGCAATCATCTTCGCGCCGCGTATTTGACAAGGCCCCAGCTGACCCTAGATTGATAGCAAGCCTAGATAAATCAGCGTGCTTGCACAGGGAACCTTTGATGCTCGGCGAAACCTCGCAGAAACCCTCCGCGCTGCTCCTGACCTGCCTGTTGTTGCTGCCCTGGCTGCT
>JBFKAF010000490.1:0-3091 GCA_041621735.1 Pseudomonas sp. | reverse complement strand
GTGTGGCCGGCGAAGCACAGCACCGGACCGTCCTGCTCGCCGTGGGTCGCCCAGAAGTTCTCCACGTCTTCGATGCGCATGTGCTCGACCTTGAAGCCGAGCGCACCCAGGCGGCGCATCATCAACTCCTGGCAGCCCTCGTCAAACGGGGTGACGGACGGGCGGCGAATCAGGTCGCAGGCGAGTTCCAGGGTCGGGGAGAGAGTCGGGGAGGGGGCAGTCATTGCGGCTCCAGAGCGGCATCAAGCGGAAAGGCCGACATCTTAAAGCAAAACGGCGGCCATTGGCCGCCGTGAGGCTGTTTCCTGGCAGTTCGACGCTAGACGGCGATAGGCTCGTCCGTGGCTTTCACCTGCGGTTTTGGCAATGACGAGAGCAGCGCCATGATCAGCGCGGCCAGGTAAGGCAGCGACTGCACCAGCAGCATGGCCACCCAGAACATCACGTCAGTGCTGGGCATGCCCTGTACCACGGTGATGCCGGCTGCCGCGCCCCACAACAGGAGCATGATGAATACTTCTTCGCGGGCTTCCATCAGGGCCATCCGAATACCGTGATTGCTGGCCATCTTCGGCGTGCGGAAGAATGGGATGCTGGTGGTGAAGAAACCGTACAGCACCGCCTTGGCGATGGTGTGCGACAGCGACAGTCCGGCCAGGGCGGCGCAGAAGGCCTTTTTCAGGTTGACGCCCACGGCGCGCTGGTAGAGGAAGACGATCTTCGCCACCTTGAACACGAACAGCGCCAGCGGCGGAATGGCGAAGATCAGCAGTGGCGGGTCGACCCGCTGCGGCACGATGATCATTGCCGCCGACCAGAGCAGTGCGCCGACGGTGAAGAAGATGTTCAGGCCATCGGCGACCCAGGGCAGCCAGCCGGCGATGAAGTGGTAGCGCTGGCCACGATTGAGTTCGGACCCCCGGCCGAGGAACAGGCTGCGGGCATGCCCCTTCATGATCTGAATGGCGCCGTAGGCCCAGCGGAAGCGCTGTTTCTTGAAGTCGATGAAGGTATCCGGCATCAGCCCTTTGCCGAAGCTGTCGTGGGCGTAGGCGGCGGCATAGCCTTTCTTGAATACGCGCAGGCCGAGCTCGGCATCTTCGCAGATGGTCCAGTCGGCCCATTGCAACTCGTCCATCACGCTGCGCCGGATCATGGTCATGGTGCCGTGTTGGATGATCGCGTTACGGTCGTTGCGGGTGACCATGCCGATGTGGAAGAAGCCCTTGTATTCGGCGTAGCAGAGCTTCTTGAAGGTGCTTTGCTGGTCGTCGCGATAATCCTGCGGCGACTGCACCACGGCGATTTTCGGGTCGGCGAAGTGCGGCACCATGTGTTTGAGCCAGTTGCGGTCGACGCAGTAGTCGGAGTCGATCACCGCGATCACTTCGGCATCCTGTGCCGTGTGCGGCAGGATGTAGTTCAGCGCGCCGCCCTTGAAGCCGGCCAGCGGTGCGACGTGGAAGAACCTGAAGCGCGGGCCGAGGGTCTCGCAATAGGCCTGGACCGGTTGCCACACCGCCGGGTCCTTGGTGTTGTTGTCGATGATCAGGACTTCGAAATCCGGATAGTCGAGGTTGGCCAGGGCATCTAGGGTCTGTTTGACCATCTCCGCCGGCTCGTTGTAGCAGGGCACGTGGATCGATACTTTGGGGCGGTAGGCGCTGTCCGCCAGCACCGGCTGGAACGGCCGGCGACGGGAGCTCGTCCATACCGTTTCGGCCAATTCATGGGCCTCGGTGAGCAGGACGATGAAGACGCCCAGGGCGCCGATACCCAGCAACAAGCCGACGGTGGCGCTGAACCAGGTACTGTATTGCTGGCTGTAGTCATAGCCGATCCACACCAGCACCGAGCCGCCGGCAAAGGCGACGAAGGTCAGGAAGGTGCGGCCGCGCTGGCGCAGTGCGCTGCCGTCGATCAACAGCAGGGCCAGGGCCAGCAGGGCCATGACCACCGAGGCGATGGCCAGCAGGCGCCATTGCGGGATGGCGACCACCGGACCCTCGAAGGCGAACTTGGCCTGGCGGTCGAGGTTGTAGACGCCCCAGTAGGCGCCGACCGAACCTTCATCCGTGGCTTTCCAGGGCTGGTCGAAGGCTTCGATGACGAAGTAGGAGTAGCCCTTGGCATTCAAGGTGGTGAGCAGGGTGCGCAGGTAGATGGCCTGATCGGCCGGAGTGGCCTCGGCACCGCCACGCATGCGGCCGTTGCTCGGCCAGCCGACTTCGGACAGCAGCAAAGGCTTTTTCGGGAACAGCCGCTTCAGCTCCTTGGCGCGGTCGAGGACGAACTCGGTCGACTGCTGCATGGGCATGAATTCCCAGTAGGGCAGGATATGCGCGGCGATCAGATCGACATGCTGGACCAGTTGCGGGTTCTGCTCCCAGATGTGCCACTGTTCCGAGGTGGTCACCGGCACCTTGACCGCGGCGCGCACCCGATCGAGGTAAGCGCTCAATTGCTCTACGCTGATTTCGCGGCGAAACAGCGCCTCGTTACCGACCACCACGCGCACCACGCTGCGTGAGCTGTTGGCCAACTCGATGGCTTTGGCAATCTCGCGTTCGTTGCGCGCCTGGTCCGGGCTGATCCAGATGCCCAGGGTCACGCGCAGGCCGAATTCCTCGGCCAGGCGCGGGATATCGGCCAGGCTGCCGTCCACCGAATAGGTGCGGATATTGTCCGTTTGCTGGGTCAGCAGCTCGAGGTCCGCACGGATTTCGTCGTCGCTCGGGTAGCTGTCGCTCTGTGGGTCCTGCCCCTGGCGGAAGGGCGAGAAGGAGTAGCCGGAGATTTGTTCGGGCCAGTCCGGCGCGCTCACCGGACGGTTGTACAGGGCCCAGATGCCGGTAAACAGGGCGGCGACCGCCAAGACCATGACCAGGTTGAAACCAAATTTACGCGAAGGCATAGCGGTGTCAGGTTCCGAAGAGTGGAACAGAGGAGCTGGCGAACGCCAGATGGCGCGCATGCTACTCCGCCGTCCATGGACTGTATAGCGCCGAAAGCGCCCGGTTCGCGGGGTTTTGCGGGCTCTCGGCAATTGGATCAAGCGGGGCCGCTGGAAGTTCGCGGAATGTGGCGGATC
>JBFKAF010000489.1:0-3097 GCA_041621735.1 Pseudomonas sp. | reverse complement strand
TCCAGGCGCGCCTGGGCCAACGCCAGACTGGCGCGGGCCGCTTGCTGCTGGGCACTGGCTTCATCCAGCGCTTGGGCATTGCTGGCGCCGCGCTTGAACAGCATCTGCGCGCGCTGATGATTTTTTTCCGCCAGATACAGATTGGCCTGCGCCTGGGCCAGTTCGGCACGAGTAATCGCATCGTCCAGGCTGACCAGCAAGGTTCCGGCCGCTACGGCCTGACCTTCACGGAAATGCAGGGCGGCCAGACGCCCTTCGATTTCCGGGCGGATCATCACCGACTCATCGGAGCGCAGCGAGCCGAAGGTAATCAGCTCGTCGCGCACCAGGGCTTTTTCCACCTGAACGACTTCGACCAAGGGGCCTTCAGCCGCATGAGCCAATGGCCAAACGGCCGAAAGCATCAACAGCGATGCCACAACCCCAAAGAGAAAGCGCGGACGGGCAGACATGTACAACCCCAATTCTTCTGTAGAGGCTGAGTCTAACGACCTCGCCATGCGTTTCAGCCGTTCAAGATGTTTCCCGATATTTTTTATCAACCTCGCTACTGACGCATGCCGCGCCCACTGACCAGCAGGCGAATGCACAGGCTATACAGCAGTGCCATGGCGATCACCATAAAGCCGATGGCCACACCGATGCCGATGTCCGAAACACCGAGGATGCCGTAGCGAAAGGCATTGACCATGTGCAGCACAGGGTTGGCCAGCGACACCGTCTGCCAGAACGGCGGCAGCAGGGCGATCGAGTAGAACACCCCGCCCAGGTAGGTCAGCGGCGTCAGGACGAAGGTCGGGATGATCGAAATATCATCGAAGTTGCGCGCGAATACCGCATTGACGAAGCCGCCCAGGGAGAAAATCGTCGCGGTCATCAGCACCACCAGCACGGTCACGCCCAGGTGATGAACTTGTAAATGGGTGAAGAACAACGACAACAGGGTGACGATCAGCCCCACCGCCAGACCGCGCAACACACCGCCGGCGGTATAGCCCAACAGAATGATGTGTGGCGACACCGGCGACACCATCAGCTCCTCGACCGAGCGCTGGAACTTGCTGCCGAAGAAACTCGACACCACGTTGCCGTACGAGTTGGTGATCACCGACATCATGATCAGCCCCGGCACTATGTACTCCATGTAGCTGAAGCCACCCATGTCGCCGATCTGCCGACCGATCAGGTTGCCGAAAATGACGAAGTACAGAACCATGGTGATCGCCGGCGGCAGCAGGGTTTGCGGCCAGATGCGGGTGAAGCGGCGGATCTCCCGGTAGACGATGGTGCGCAGCGCCACCATGTTGGCGGCGAATTCGCTATTCAGGTAAGTCGTGCTCATACCGCCTCCTTGGCCAGGTTCTTCTCGACCAGGGAGACGAACAACTCTTCCAGGCGATTGGTCTTGTTGCGCAGGCTGAGCACCTCGATGTGCTGCTGCCCCAGCTGGCGAAACAGTTCGGTCACGCCCTGGGTCTTCTCCACCTGCACCTCCAGGGTGTGGTGGTCGAGCAACTGCGAGGGGTAACCCACCAGTTGCGGTGGCACCAGCAGCGACTCTTTCAGGTCGAGCAGGAAGGTCTCTACGTGCAGTTTCTTCAGCAGCTCGCGCATGCTGGTGTTCTCGACGATGCGGCCGTGGTCGATGATGCCGATGTTGCGGCACAGCTGCTCGGCCTCTTCCAGGTAATGGGTGGTGAGAATAATGGTGATGCCCTGCTGGTTCAGTTCAGTGAGAAAGCTCCACATCGAACGGCGCAGCTCGATATCCACCCCCGCGGTGGGTTCATCGAGAATCAACAGACGCGGCTGGTGCACCAGGGCGCGGGCGATCATCAGACGCCGCTTCATGCCACCGGACAGCTCGCGCGAAGGCACATTGCGCTTGTCCCACAGGCCCAGCTGTTCGAGGTACTGCTCGGCGCGCGCCTTGGCGATCTTCCCCGGAATGCCGTAATAACCGGCCTGGGTGACGACTATGTCGAACACCTTCTCGAACTGGTTGAAGTTGAATTCCTGCGGCACCACGCCGATGCAGCGCTTGAGCGCGGACGATTGCTGATCCAGGTCATGGCCGAACACGTTGACCGTACCGCTGGTCTTGTTCACCAGGGTCGAGATAATGCCGATGGTGGTGGACTTGCCGGCGCCATTCGGGCCGAGCAAGGCAAAGAAGTCGCCTTCGGCCACATCCAGGTCGATGCCATGCAAGGCCTGGAAGCCGTTACCGTAGGTCTTGGTTAACTGCCGGATGGACAGAGCTGAACTCATAAGGGGTACGCACGCAGGAAGGAATAGATTAGATAAGGTCTGACTCGGGCAATTGCAATCGCCGGTGTTCAGGTCAGCGGCGTCATCACGCCGCGGCGGTACGCCGGCCGGTCCCGCAGTCGCTGATACCAGGCGGCCAGATGCGGAAGTTCGGGACGCACGATCGGCATTTCGAACCAGGCGTAGGCAATACACCCCAGCGGGATATCGCCCATGGCGAAGGCCTCACCGGAAAGATAGGGACGACTGGCCAGCACCTTCTCGGGGAGCGCCAACAGCTCGGCGCAGCGCTCGAGGGCATCGGCCATCAACCTCTGGTCGCGCCGCTCGGGCGGGGTGCGCACGGTGCCGACGAACACATCGCTGAAGGGGTCGATCAGACAGGAGGAGACCCAGTCCATCCATTGCTCGCTTGCAGCGCGCTGCACGGCAGACTCCGGGTAGAGACTGCCGGGCGCATAGCGGGCCGCCAGGTAACGCACGATGGCGTTGGACTCCCAGAGCACCAAGTCGTCGTCCTCGATCATCGGAATCAGGCCATTGGGGTTCTTCGCCCGATACTCGGCATCATTCACCAAACCGAAGGCGCCGCCGGCGTTGATCGACTGATAGGCCACGCCGGCCTCTTCGGCGCACCACAGCACCTTGCGTACATTGGTTGAATTCTGCCGCCCCCAAACTTTCAACATGCGTTCTTGCTCCTCGCTCAATCGTTTGCCGGGGTGCGCTCAGCACCAGCCGCAAAGCTAGGCACCCTACCACTATGAACTCAAGAAGAAAGACGCCAATACTGATGTTAACTATCGACCGGCCGCATGCTCGACGC
>JBFKAF010000488.1:0-3098 GCA_041621735.1 Pseudomonas sp. | reverse complement strand
CTCGCTGGCCGGCTACAAGCTGCACGACGACAAGGACGGCACCCAGGCCGGCGGCGGCATCATCTCCGGCATCGGCTACATCGCCGGGGTGCGCTGCCTGGTCAACGCCAGCAACAGCGCGATCAAGGGCGGCACCATTTCGCCCAGCGGGCTGAAGAAAACCCTGCGCCTGCAGCAGATCGCCGTCGACAACAAACTGCCGGTGGTGACCCTGGCCGAAAGCGGCGGCGCCAACCTCAACTACGCGGCGGAAATCTTCGTCGAAGGTGCGCGCGGCTTCGCCAATCAGGCGCGCATGTCGGCCATGGGCCTGCCGCAGATCACCGTGGTGCATGGTTCCAGCACTGCCGGCGGGGCTTATCAGCCGGGGCTGTCGGACTACGTGGTGGTGGTGCGCGGCAAAGCCAAGATGTTTCTCGCCGGGCCACCGCTGCTCAAGGCCGCCACCGGCGAGGTCGCCACCGATGAACAACTGGGTGGCGCCGAGATGCACGCCCAGGTCGCCGGCACCGCCGAATACCTGGCGGAGAACGACGCCGACGGCGTGCGCATCGCCCGCGAGATAGTCGCCATGCTGCCGTGGAATGCCCAGCTGCCGACACGGGTCAAGCCCGGCTACCGCGAGCCGTTGTACCCGGCCGACGAGCTGCTCGGCCTGGTGCCCGCCGACGCCAAGAAGCCCTACGACGTGCGCGAAATCATCGCGCGCATCGCCGATGGCTCGGAATTCCTCGATTTCAAGCACGAGTTCGACAGCCAGACCGTCTGCGGTCACCTGCGGATCGAAGGCCAGCCCTGCGGCTTTATCGGCAACAACGGGCCGATCACCCCACAAGGCGCGGCGAAGGCCGCGCAATTCATCCAGCTGTGCGACCAGAGCAACACGCCGATTCTGTTCTTCCACAACACCACCGGTTTCATGGTCGGCACCGAGTCGGAACAGCAAGGCGTGATCAAGCACGGCTCGAAAATGATCCAGGCCGTGGCCAACGCCCGCGTACCCAAGCTGACCATAGTGGTCGGCGGCTCCTACGGCGCCGGCAACTACGCCATGTGCGGGCGCGGCCTCGACCCGCGCTTCATCTTCGCCTGGCCGAACAGCAAGACCGCGGTGATGGGCGGTGCCCAGGCCGGCAAGGTGCTGCGCATCGTCACCGAGGAGAAGCACGCCAAGCAAGGCAAGCAGGCCGACCCGCAGATGCTCGACATGCTCGAAAGCGTCACCGCGCAGAAGCTCGACCGTCAGTCCGGCGCGCTGTACGGCACCGCCAGCCTGTGGGACGACGGCCTGATCGACCCACGCGACACGCGCAAGCTACTCGGTTACCTGCTGGATATCTGTGCCGAAGCAGACATGCGCCCGCTGAAAGCCAACAGTTTCGGCGTGGCAAGATTTTGATTTTTAAATCGTAGGCTGGGTAGAGCGAAGCGAAACCCAGCGCTGTTTAACCCACTGGGTTTCGGCATCAAAACGCCGCTACCCAGCCTACGTAAGATCGGAGAATAAGAAGATGATCTTTACCCAGGAACACGAAGAGCTGCGGCGTACCGTGCGTAACTTTGTCGACAAGGAAATCAACCCACACGTCGACGAATGGGAGAAGGCCGGTCGCTTCCCGATCCACGAGATTTTCAAGATGGCCGCCGCACTGGGCCTGCTGGGCATCTCCAAACCGGAACAGTTCGGCGGCATGGGCCTGGACTACAGCTACTCGATAGTCGCCGCCGAGGAGTTCGGCAGCATCCACTGCGGCGGCATCCCCATGGCCATCGGCGTGCAGACCGATATGTGTACCCCGGCCCTGGCGCGCTTCGGCTCCGACGAGCTGCGCGACGAATTCCTCAAGCCGGCCATTGCCGGCGAGATGGTCGGCTGCATCGGCGTATCGGAAGTCGGCGCGGGCTCCGACGTGGCCGGACTAAAGACCCATGCCAAGAAAGACGGCGACGACTATGTGATCAACGGCAGCAAGATGTGGATCACCAACTCACCCAGCGCCGACTTCATGTGCCTGCTGGCCAATACTTCGGGCGACAAGCCGCACATCAACAAATCGATGATCATGCTGCCGATGAACGCCCCCGGCATCAGCGTCAGCCCGCACCTGGACAAGCTTGGCATGCGCAGCTCGGAAACCGCCCAGGTGTTTTTCGACAACGTGCGCGTGCCGCAGCGCAACCGCATCGGGGCTGAAGGATCGGGCTTCATGATGCAGATGCTGCAGTTTCAGGAAGAACGCCTGTTCGCCGCCGCCAACATGATCAAAGGGCTGGAGCACTGCGTCGACAGCACCATCGAATACTGCAAGGAGCGCAAGACTTTCGGCCAAGCGCTGATCGACAACCAGGTCATCCATTTCCGTATGGCCGAGCTGCAAAGCGAGATCGAAGCGCTGCGCGCCCTGACCTATCAGGCCACCGAGCTGTACGTGCACGGCAAGGACGTCACCAAACTGGCTTCCATGGCCAAGCTCAAGGCCGGCCGCCTCGGCCGCGAAGTGACCGACAGCTGCCTGCAGTACTGGGGCGGTATGGGCTTCATGTGGGACAACCCGGTATCGCGCGCCTACCGCGACGTGCGCCTGGTCTCCATCGGCGGCGGCGCCGACGAAATCATGCTGGGCATCATCTGCAAGCTGATGGGAATCCTGCCCGGCAAGAAGAAAGGCTGAACCCCATAACTAAATCTGCTGCGCGACCCGATAGCTGCGTTGGGCGGTACTCGCTCCTCGCCTATCTATTCGATATGCCTCGTCGCTGCGTTCCGTCCGCCTTGCTCTCGGGCCGCTCGCGACGATTTATTCACGGGGTTATGAATGATGCTGCCTAACTGCGACACCCTGCTGCTGAAACTGGAAACTGGTGTGTTGCACATCACCCTCAACCGGCCGGACAGCCGCAATGCCATGAGCCTGGCCATGGTCGCGGAACTGCGCGCGGTGCTGGCCGCCGCCCGTGCTGAGCGCAGCCTGCGCGCCCTGGTGCTGCGCGGGGCCGGCGGACACTTCTGCGCCGGCGGCGATATCAAGGACATGGCCGCCGCGCGCAACGCGGGGGCCGAGGCCTATCGCGAACTGAACCGTGCCTTCGGCAGCCTG
>JBFKAF010000487.1:0-3101 GCA_041621735.1 Pseudomonas sp. | reverse complement strand
GCTAGGCCGCCTTTGACGATATTTCCCGCCGTATTGAATAAGCCCGAGCCGGAGGCATTATTGGCAATCAGCTCGTTGCTCGACCAGGAAGGCGGTGCGTTGGTAAGGACGGTTTTGGCGACGGCATCATTTTGCTGTTCACTGGCCAGTACCGGCGCGATAGCGACCACCATGCCAGAGAAGCCGGCCGAGGTGGCGTCTGCTTCATTGATCAGCTTTTCACGCAGGCCGATAGCGCCATCTTCCCACCACTGTTTGCAGTAGGGTTTGCCCCAGGCGGGCGGTGTCGCGGGATCGTATTCGGTATCCCTGATCGCGTTGTAGGCCCAGCCGGTAATTTGGTTGGCCGGGCGCAAGGTGTCGTAGAAGCTTGCGGTATTGCGGTAGACGTGGGACCCCATCCAGTCGGGATCATCGGCGCCGTAGGTAGTTAGGATGCCGTTGATCGCTGGGGTATCGGGTCGCTCTGCCTGGTATTTGGAGCGGGCCGGCACATAGCACTGACTGAAGAAGTCACTCACTTCCTGCCGAAGGCGCGGATCGGCAATGGTGGCTAAATGCGCCTGCTGCTCGAAGGTGCGCATATCCGCCACCGTTGGCAGGCCTTCAACAATAGCGTGGTTCAGACCTGAACTGAGGGCAATGACGCCGTACCACCACACCGGCACGTTCACCGTTGCGGCAGAGCCGGTAAAACCCGTCGTGCCATAGGTACTCTGTGGGGCCGCTACAGTCGCAGTTGCTGGCGTCGGATTCAGCAAGGTTGGCGGTGGTGAATAGGACAAGATACCAGCATTGAGTGGTGTGAGGGCAGCGGGTTGCCCTGCGAGCACGACCACTAATAGCGCAATGAACAGCTCGATCTCCATGCGCCGCAGTGACAGGCCGCTGGCGTGGCCGACTTCACCACCCTGCGCCGGTTCACGCCAATTGTCGATCAATATCCCCAGGAATGGCAGATAGACGATACCGGTACTGACCAGCACGTCCCACAGAATACCGTAGAAGGCCCAGCCAAAGAGTGAGGTGAAGAGCTCCAGGTAACTGTCGACGCTCATCAGCCGTTCCTCCCTGTTAGGTGTTCGAGGAACTTCACAACCATCCCCTGCCCAAGCACCAACTCAAGCAAGATCAACCAGGTAACCGCTCGCCACCGCATTCCGTGCAGGTTCTCTGCCTGGATAGAACTCATCTTTCCGACCGCGGAAAAACGCCGGACGGCGTAGTGCCAGCTGAATGCCACCAGGGCGATAACTGTCCAACGACATAGCATTAGTGTTATTCGCCAACTGTCGAGATTCTGTTGGATGAACTGCACGGAGTCGGTCTGCAACCGATACATGAGCAGATAACCCACCCCTGCCGTCAGCACCACGGCCACGGCGGTGCACAACAGAAAGCCTTTGTACCTTGAGCGGACGTTACTGAACACGACCGCCTCGCAAGGGGTTGGGATCGAGGGTTGGCACTTCCGGTACCGTGAGCGAACTCTGCCGTTTAGCCGCCGCGCGCTGGAGCAGTGTGGCAACGGTGTCGGAGACCACTTCTTTGCGCACACGGGTTTCAAACAACAGGTTTTCGATCTCTTTATCAATCTCAGCGATGGAGTTGTCCGCGTGTTCACGGGCCACTTCGGTGGCGTAGACTTCCGGCACCTGTCGCCCGGACAACAGCAGGCGCCGGGCATACAGTGCCTTTTCGACCGTGCGTGCGGTGCTGATCTCGGAGACCAGGCGTCCCATGATCAGGCTCTGCTCCGAGGCCGGCATCTCACGGATCGCCTCAATCACCTGGCGGGTGATGGCCACGCCAGGGGCGGTGATCTGGTCGAGATTGATCAAGGTTGGCGGTGTCGCACCACTGACCAAGTTCTGGATCTCGGTGGTGACGGTGGCGGACTCCTGATACAGCTTCGGCAGCAGTCCTGTGCCGGGGATGCTGTCCTTGCGGCAGGTATCGCAAGTGGTGACGATATTCTCGCCCACCACATCCACCGTCCAGTCGCGGGCTTCGCCGGGTGTGTTCCAGATTTCCGACAGGCGCGTTGCCGATGCGGCCGGTACCGGGCTGGTGTCAGTCACGGCGCGATTCATATTGATGTTGTAACCGGCCTCGACGATATCACCGGTAAATTCCAGCACTGGCTGGCCGGTTCCTCCGGCCTGCCCGCCGATCCAGGGCACACCGTTATCGCCGTTAGAAGATTCCACCGTATCTTTGGCGGTGACGGCATCATTGCCGCCAATGCCCATCTGCACTTTCCAGTCGTTGCCTTTGGACAAGGTGATCAGATCGGCGTAGGGGTTCTTGCCTTGGGCGATTTCGGCCTCCATCTGCTCACAGGATTTAGTCGCCAGCTGCATGGTTTCTTCGGCTTTGATTAGGGCATTCTGAAACAGATCGTAAAGGCCGGGGTTGGCCCGTTGCAAAATCAGCGCCGGTAGAGAGGCAATGGCACTGGTGGCCGCAGCCGTCATGGCGTTCATCATGTTATCGACGCCGGCACCGATGTCGTTCAGGGTATTGGTGACCGCCGCTACCGGATCGAACTTGCCGCAGCTGTAACCCAGCCCCAATTGGGCAGAACCGCCCAGCGTTGTGGAGACCACGGCGGGATTGGCCGGCACAGAGACCGGTTCGGCGCCGCCGATCTCGTAATACCACAGCCCATCTTCCGTGGGAGCTTGAGCGGCATAGCTGCTGGGGCTAAGGAAGACCGCCAAAGCGATCAGCAGACAGTAAATAGAGTTGTGTTTGATCATGGCGGATAATTGATCCAGTTAATGTCGAACAGAAAAAACTGGCCTTCTTTTTCACAGCACTGATAAGGCCTCCACAGGTTCCAGGCGTAATCACCCTCCTCGTCCAAACGGCCACCACCCCACCCAGTGGCGCTGGCAAGATCATTGGTGCCAAACACCGCGCAGCTTGATTCTGCTTTGGGCAGCAACATCTGCCACTCACCGGTGGCGGGGTCGTCTTCGACCAATGGGCCCGGCGACCAGATCCGCTGGTCGGAGCTGGAAGACGCTTCGATCTGGTCGTAAATGTGAGGTTGGCCGTCCCGGGTCACGATATCCCCGGCTCGCTGCGCGTTGATC
>JBFKAF010000486.1:0-3108 GCA_041621735.1 Pseudomonas sp. | reverse complement strand
GGCCGGCACGCCGTAGCCGAATTCGGCGGCGTGGTCGAGCATCTGGCGCATGCTGATAAGTGCCATGGTGTTCTTTCTCCCGGTGGGGCTCGTTAATCGTGCAAGCCTGCCGCAGGGGCAGGGGCTATTCAAGTTATTGGAGACCAAGGGGCAGCCTGGTCTCTTATTCAATCCGTAGCCCGGATGAAATCCGGGTTGCCTTGAGATTCAGGGTGGGTTACGCCGCTACGCGGCTAACCCACCCTACGCGCGCTGCTGCAGCACCTCAACGGCCGGCAACACCTTGCCCTCGACGAACTCGAGGAAGGCACCGCCACCGGTGGAGATATAGCTGATCTTGTCGGCCACGCCGTACTTGTCGATGGCCGCCAGGGTGTCGCCACCACCGGCAATCGAGAACGCCGGGCTTTCGGCGATAGCCAGGGCCAGGGCCTTGGTGCCTTCGCCGAACTGGTCGAACTCGAACACCCCGACCGGACCGTTCCACAGGATGGTCTTGCTGGATTTGAGCAGTTCGGCGAACTGCGCCGCGGTCTGCGGGCCGATGTCGAGAATCATGTCGTCCTCGGCCACCTCGGCGACCAGCTTGACGGTCGCCTCGGCGTTCTCGGCGAAGGCCTTGGCCACCACCACGTCCACCGGCAAGGGCACGCTGACCTTGGCCGCGATGGCCTTGGCGGTGTCGAGCAGATCGGCCTCATACAGCGACTTACCGACCGGGTAGCCGGCAGCGGCGAGGAAGGTGTTGGCGATGCCGCCGCCGACTATCAGCTGGTCGCAGATCTGGCTCAGGCTGTTCAGCACATCCAGTTTGGTCGACACCTTGGAGCCGGCGACGATTGCCGCCATCGGTTTGGCCGGGTTACCCAGGGCCTTGCCCAGGGCATCCAGTTCGGCGGCGAGCAGCGGGCCGGCGCAGGCCAGCTTGGCGAACTTGGCCACGCCATGGGTCGAGCCCTGGGCGCGGTGGGCGGTGCCGAAGGCGTCCATGACGAACACGTCGCACAATGCGGCGTATTGCTGGGCCAGCTCATCGGTATTTTTCTTCTCGCCCTTGTTGAAGCGCACGTTCTCCAGCAGCACCAACTCGCCTGGGGCAACCTGGATGCCGCCGAGGTAATCCTGAATCAACGGCACTTCACGGCCGAGGGCCTTGGACAGGTAGTCGGCGACCGGCTTGAGGCTGTCGGCTTCACTGTACTCGCCTTCGTTCGGACGCCCCAGGTGCGAACACAACATGACCGCCGCCCCTTTCTCCAGCGCCAGCTTGATGGTCGGCAGGGCGGCGAGGATGCGCGCATCGCTGCTCACGGCGCCGTCTTTTACCGGCACGTTGAGGTCTTCGCGGATCAGCACGCGCTTACCCTGGAGGTCGATATCGATCATCTTGGCTATTGTTTCGAACGGCGTAGTCATGAAATCAGTCCTTCACGGGGGCTGTTTGAATAGAGGCGGTGGAGACCGCTAGGTAATGCTCGGCCACATCGAGCATGCGATTGGCAAAGCCCCACTCGTTGTCGAACCAGGCCAGCAGGTTCACCAGGCGCGGGCCGGAGACCCGGGTCTGGCTGCCGTCGACGATGGCCGAATGCGGGTCATGGTTGAAATCGCAGCTGGCATGCGGCAACTCGGTGTAGGCCAGCAGCCCTTGCAGCGGACCAGTCTCGGCGGCCTCGCGGAGCACCCGATTGATCTCTGCGGCCGAGGTGTCGCGGCACGTCTGCAGGGTGATATCCAGGCACGACACATTCACCGTCGGTACCCGAATGGCTTTGGCCTGGATACGCCCGGATAGTTCCGGCAGCAGGCGTTCGATGCCACGCGCCAAACCGGTCGACACCGGGATCACCGACTGGAACGCCGAACGGGTGCGGCGCAAGTCCTCATGGTGGTAGGCATCGATCACCGGCTGATCGTTCATCGCCGAGTGGATGGTGGTGATGGAGACGTACTCCAGGCCCACCGCCTCGTTGAGCAACTTCAACAGCGGCACCCCGCAGTTGGTGGTGCAAGAGGCATTGGAAACCAGACGCTCCGCGCCGCTCAGGGCGTGCTGATTGACCCCGTAGACGATGGTGGCGTCGACGTCCGCTTCGCTGGCCATCGGCTGCGACAGCAACACCCGCGGCGCACCGGCATGCAGGAAGCGCGCGGCGTCGGACCGCGTGGTGTACTGCCCGGAACACTCCAACAGCAGATCGATACCCAACGCGGCCCAGTCGACCCCTTCCGGCGTCGCCTGGCGTAGCACCCTGACGCTATCGCCGTTGATGTGCAGGCAGTCGCCCTCGACCCTCACCTCACCGGGGAAGCGCCCGTGGGTGGAGTCGAAACGGGTCAGGTATTCAAGGCTGGCCTGGTCGGCCAGGTCGTTCAAGGCGACGATCTCCAGGCCCGCACCCGCGCCGCGCTCGTGCAGGGCACGGAGTACGCAGCGGCCGATGCGGCCGTAGCCGTTGAGGGCTACTTTATAGGGGCGTTTGGACATGGGCATCCCTTGATGGATGAGGACAACCTGTAGGAGCGAGCGCGCTCGCTCCTACAGAGGCACGTCAGGCGTCCAGCAGTTCGGCGGCGGTTTCCAGGATGTTCTCCACGGTGAAGCCGAAGTGTTCGAACAGCGCAGGCGCCGGAGCGGACTCACCGAAGCTGGTCATGCCGATGATGCGGCCTTCCAGACCGACGTACTTGTACCAGAAGTCCGCATGCGCGGCCTCGATGGCAATCCGCGCGCCCACTTGCAGCGGCAGCACGGCCTGCTTGTAAGCGGCGTCCTGCTGATCGAACACCGAGGTCGAAGGCATCGACACCACGCGGACCTTGCGCCCCTGTACCGCCAGTTGCTCACAGGCCTGCATCGCCAGACCGACTTCCGAACCGGTGGCGATCAGGATCAGTTCCGGCTCGCCGACGCAGTCCTTCAGCACATAGCCACCGCGCGCGACAGCGGCCAGCTGGGCGGCGTCACGGTGCTGGTGGGCCAGGTTCTGTCGGGAGAAGATCAGCGCCGAAGGACCGTCGTTGCGCTCGATCGCGCATTTCCAGGCTACCGCCGACTCCACCGCGTCGCATGGACGCCAGGTGTTCAGGTTCGGCGTGCTGCGCAGG
>JBFKAF010000485.1:0-3109 GCA_041621735.1 Pseudomonas sp. | reverse complement strand
GTACGCTGGGCACTGGCAAACCAATATCGGTGAGCGGCTGTATGGGCAAACCTTGGGCATCTGGGGTTACGGTCGTATAGGGCAGCGCTTGGCTCGCTATGCCCAGGCCTTCGACATGTCTGTGCTGGTTTGGGGAAGCGAGGCGTCGAGGGACGCGGCGATACGCGACGGGCACCGGGCTGCGAGCGGCAAGCAGGCCTTCTTCGGCGAAGTCGATGTGCTGAGCCTCAATCTGCGCCTGACCGAGAGCACCCGACATGTGGTCAGCGTCGAGGATCTGCTGCAGATGAAACCCAGCGCATTGCTGGTCAACACCAGTCGTGCGGAACTCATCGCGCCAGGTGCCCTACTCAAGGCGTTGAGCAGCGGGCGACCTGGCTATGCAGCGCTGGATGTACTGGGTGACGAGCCGATCCTGGATGGGGCACACCCGCTGCTCAATCACCCGAGAGTCCTCTGCACCCCGCACCTGGGCTACGTCGAGAAGCACAGCTATGAACTGTATTTCGGCGATGCGTTCGCCAACGTGCGGGCCTTCTTTCGCGGCGACCCTTGTCAACTGGTCAAGCCGGCCATTGTGCACCGGCGCCCAACGGACCCGGTCACCACGTAGCGAGGAAACCTTCTGCGCAGACTGAAGTGCACACACGGTGTGGATGCGCATCACTGCACTGTGGGCCATCCGTCCAAGACCTCACTCGATTGCGGCTGCAGTCGGCAATTTGTCCCCACGAGAAGAAAGCCAGCGTGACTCTGTCATTGAAGAAAAAAATATTGCTGCTTGCCCTGGTTCCGGTGCTGCTGTTCGCGGTTGTCTTGAGCGGCACGGCGAGCCGGGTATTGCTCGGCATGGCCGAGAAGGAAGTGGCTGAAGCTCGAGAACGCCTGTTGCAGGAGAGCCGCACGCGCCTGGTCGATTACGCCAATATCGCCAGAAGCCAGCTAAGCCCTCTCTATGAGCAGGCAAGCGAGGGCGACATCCAGAGTCGCGCCCAGGCCGTGCGCCTGCTCTCTGCGATCAAGTATGGCGAGGACGGCTACTTCTTCGGTTACGACAGCGATGTGGTGCGCATTTTTCGCGGCGACAGCAGCGAAGGCGTGGGCACCAACATGCGCGAGCGCAAGGACAAAAACGGCGTGTACCTCAACCGCGACATGGTCGCCGCGGCCAAAGACGGCACGCATTTCATCAACTACTCGGGCGCAGTGGTGGGCACCGATCAGGTGGTGCCCAAGCTGGCCTATGGTTTTTTCCTGCCCAAATGGGACCTGGTGGTCCTGACCGCAATCAACCTCGATGGTATCGAGTCTCAGGTGGCACAGGTGCGCCAGCGAATCGAACAACGAATCGAGGGCATCATCGGCAGCATTGTGGTCGTGGCGATCATTCTGCTCATTGTCCTGAGTCTGCTCGCGCCGCTTATGGTCAATGCCAGCCTGCGTCCTTTACGGCAGATCAGGGCCAGTCTCGATGAGATTGCCTCTGGCGAGGGCGATCTGACCCAGCGCTTACCGCTCACCGGCCGGGATGAAGTCGGCCAGCTGGCCAGTTCGTTCAATCACTTCCTCGATACCATTCATGCGCTGGTGCGGCAGATTACCGAGATTACCGCGGAGCTCACCGCCAGGGTGTCCCAGGTTACGGTGCAGGCGCAGCGCTCCGAGCAGGCGATGCTGCAGCAGAGGCAGGAAACCGATCAGGTCGCCACCGCCATCAACGAGATGTCCGCCTCCGCACATGAGGTAGCCGCCAGCGCACAGCGCGCGGCGGATGCTGCCCTGCAAGCCGATCATCAGGGCCAGGAGGCAAAATCTGTAGTGGATGGCAGTATCAAGCACATTCATGGCCTGGTTGCCGATATCCAGACCAGCAGCGGGTCCCTGGATAGCTTGCAGACTGAGGTTTTGTCGATTTCCAACGTGCTGGATGTAATTCGCTCGATTGCCGAACAAACCAATCTACTGGCACTCAACGCCGCAATAGAGGCCGCCCGTGCCGGAGATGCAGGCCGCGGCTTTGCGGTAGTCGCAGATGAAGTAAGAGCACTGGCTGGCAGAACTCAGAAAAGCACCCAGGAAATCCAGGAGATGATCGATCGCTTGCAGAGTGGCACGAAAAACGCGGTTGCGGCGATGGGCAAATCCAGCGACGCCGGCAACAACGCCAGTGCCCAAGCCAACCAAGCCGAGCGCTCGCTGGCCACCATTGCCGATCTGATTGCGACCATAAACGCCATGAATGCGCAGATCGCCTGCGCTGCCGAAGAGCAAACATCGGTGGCAGAAGAAATCAATCGCAGTGTGCAACAGATCGCTCAGTCGGTTGATCAGGTGGCGGATGAAACATCGCGCAGCACTCAGACAGTCGATGACTTGAACACCCTGGGCTGCCGTCTCGGAGCACTGGTGCACAAGTTCAAGGTGTGAAAGGTTGAAACTGCAGCTGAGTCTGGGGCCCAGTGGGTGAGTGAATCGCCCTTAGCTTTCTAGCAGGCCGTTGAGAAATGTAGCGAGCGAAGGCTAGGCAAGACGGAATCGGCCGAAAAAGCGCAGTTTACGTGGTGTAAATGAACATTTTGAGGCCGATTCCAACGCCGCATAGCCGAGTGCAGTAGTTTTCCAACGGCCCGCTAGGGGAACATCTCGACGTACTGGATCAGGTGGTGCTCGGCATCCAGGAACAGTGCTGCGAAGAGCTCGTGTTCGAAGCCAGCCAATTTGGCGATCAGGTCCTCTTTGACCCGTTCTGGGGGCGTGAAGGCTACGCCTCGTTGAGCCTTCTGATCGATGACTTTGCGAGCCGCTGCCAGGATCTGCTCGGCAGTGGCCGGCAGATAGCGACCTTGCTCGCCGCGAATCAGCAGGGAGGAGTCATAAGCGAGAGAAAGCCGCGACATGATCGAGCTCCAGTTGCTCGGTCGGAATTTCCCGGAACCGGCCTCAGCACGGCGCAGCGCAGCAGCCAGGGGGGCGATAGCCGGCTCCGCCGCAAGTGCGTAAAGCGCGCGCAGCCCTTGACGGCGAGATCGCCGTGGTAGGGGGAGAAGGAACAGCAAGACCGTTATTCCACCTATCTATGGGCGCCACCAGCAAGCGGAGCGCGCAGGCT
>JBFKAF010000484.1:0-3109 GCA_041621735.1 Pseudomonas sp. | reverse complement strand
TTGTAGAACGCCTGCATCAGGTCGCCGCGCTCGTCGACCGGAATCGGCGCCACATAGTCCTGCCAGTAATCGGGGAACATGCGGCTCGCGCCCGCCTGGTAGAACCACTGAAACTCCTGCGGCCGGCAGAGGAAGATGCCGCGCAGAATCAGCGCATGCACCCGCTCCGGATGGGTCTGGGCGTAGGCCAGGGCCAGGGTCGAGCCCCAGGAGCCGCCGAACAGCACCCACTTGTCGATGCCCAGGTGCTCACGAATGCGCTCCAGGTCGGCGACCAGGTCCCAGGTGGTGTTGTTCTCCAGGCTCGCGTGCGGCGTCGAGCGGCCACAACCGCGCTGGTCGAAGGTGACGATGCGATACAGATTGGGATCGAAGAAACGCCGACTGAGGGCATCGCAGCCCGCACCGGGACCGCCATGGATGAACACCACCGGCAAACCATCCGGCGAACCACTTTCGTCCACATAGAGCACATGCGGCGCCGCTACCGCTAGTTCATGGCGGGCATGGGGTTTGATCTCCGGATACAAAGTCTGCATGGTGCGCTCCCGTGTCTTGGCCTACGGTCCCTGTTGGGCGCCGCTCTGATGCTCAACCGGCATCATAACCATGAATCAGGAGTTCGGCATGTCAGTACGGCAATTCGCCTTACCTTTCATACTGTTTTTCATTCTGCTGGCGGGTTGCGGCGGCCGCGATGATCCACAAGCGGCACTGGAAGCGGCCGTGCAACAGCTGCAAGACAACCTTGAAAGCAAGCAGACCCGCGCGGTACTCGAGCAACTGCACCCGCAGTTTTCCGCGCAGCAAAGTTTCGAGCGCGACTGGGCGCAGCGCACCATGACCCTGCTGTTCCTGCGCCACAGGAACGTCCAGGTGCTGGCACTGAGTAAACACAGCCGGATCGACCCGACCTACCGCGACAAAGGCCACAGCGAGGCGCAGGTCGCCCTGACCGGCGCCGCAGGCCTGATCCCCGACAGCGCGCGGCACTACAGCGTCAAGCTGGAGTGGTGGCTGGAGGGCGAGCAATGGAAGCTGGCGCGACTGCACTGGCAGTGAGGCCAGCGGCGCCCGAGGGCGCCGCTGGCCCCGACGTTACAGGTCCCAGTTAAGCGAAAGGTTGACGCCGTGCTGGCGCTCATCGGTGCCGCGGAACTGATAGGACGCGCGCAGTTGCAAGGTCTCGGCCAGCGCATGGCTGATGCCTACGCCGGCCAGGGTCTGGCCACTGGCGGGCGTATGGCCCTGCAGCTCGAAGCGATTGCCGGCAACCGAGTTGAGACCCAGACGCAGATCACGCGAGTCGTCCTCGAACTCGCGTTCGCGGGCGATTTCGGCGAACACCTGAGTCGCCGGGGCGAGCTGGTAGTTCATCTGCAGCCCCAGGCCCAAGCGCTTGCTGTCGCGTTGCTGGTCGCCGTAATTGAGTGCGGTAGCACTCATGCCGCGTTCGCGATAGCCGTCCACCTCGACCTTGGCATAGTCGGCGCTGATAAACGGGCTGACCCGCCAGCCGCTGCCGGCATTGGCCAGGTCATAGCCCAGGCGCCCGGACAGGGCCCACAGCTGCCCATCGCTGTCACCTTTTTCGCTGCGTTCGGTGATCCCCAGGGCGAACTGCCGGTTGAGGTCGCTGTAGTCCAGGTGCCCAAGGGTCAGGCTGGCGTCCGCCCACACACGGTTCTGCTGATACTGGGCGAAGGCACTGAGCAAGTAGCTACGCAGGTCGTACTCGGAGTCGGCCTCGCCGGCCTCCAGCCGTTGCTCCTGCAGCCCCAGGGCCAGCCCCAAGCGCCACTGCTCGCTCAGGCGGTAACTGCTGCCCAGGCTCAAGCCCAGACCACGACTATCGCCATCGGCCGCCGCCTCGCCCTCCTGAAACTGCTGACGCTGGCCGCTGGCGGCGACGAAGCTGCGCCACTGACCCACGGCCTGCCAGGCACCCCGATCGGCCTGCCATTCGCTGCGCAGCTGTTGCTGGTGCGCAGTGAGGCTGGCCATGGCCATTTCCGGCAACAGCGACACCTGCCACGGCGCGCCAAGAATCGAGTAGATGTAGTCGGCGCTGATCTGCTGCACCGCCGAGGTGGGGTGCACGCCGTCGTTGAACATCAGGCGCTCGGGATTCGGCGTGAGCCCGCCCAGGCCCCAGGTCGGGTCGGCCAGGCAGCTGTCCCCGCTGAAGCAGACATCGGTCTGGCTGACCAGCGGATCGAAGCCGTAGCTCGCCAGGTCGCCCTGCACTTCGCTCAACAGGCCGCGGAAGTTCAGGCGGATGACATTACCGCCGAGGGCCGCGAGCTGGTTGCCCAGTTGGTCGTTGAGCAGTCCCGAGGCGTTCGACCAGGCCGCGCGGAACCCCGAGGCGAAACCGGCGGGGGTCTGGCCCACATCCGGCAAGTCCGAGACGATGATGGTGCGCGCTCCCGCCGCCTGCAGAGCCGCCACCCCGGCGACCAGGTCGGCCGCCGCCGCAGCCGCGCTGGCCTGGTCGGTGACCACGAACTGCAGCACATCGTTGCCGCCACCGTTAACGTAGAACAGGGCATTGGGGTCGACCCTCGGCACATCCAGCAGATAACCATTGCGGGTGCGAATGGTGCCGCCGCCGGCATCCACCACCGAGCCGTTGAGCGCAGTGATCGAGGCGAGGATCTGATCGGTGCGGTAGCCGCCCACCGCATAGTTAGTCCCGTCCGGGTTACCGGTGAGCACCTGCGGCAGGATCGGGGTCGAAGGCAGGGCCTGTAGGCCGAGCAGTGCCGCCAGGCGCTGGGTGGACACGGCATCGAAGTATTCGCTGTTATTGCCGAGAAAATTAGGCCCGGTGCGATTGGTAAAGCGCAGCCCCCCGGTGGGATTGCCGCCCAGCAGCGGGCTGCCGGTATCGGGAAACTGGCCGCTATCGCTCAGCGAGTCGCCGAAGATCACCAGTTGCGAGTAGGGCATGGCCTGGGTCGCGGCTGGCAGGCCGGCGAGCAGTACAGCAGCGGTCAGGGTTTTCAGGGAGGGGGTCATGGCTGCTCCTTCTTATTGTGATTGCCGTAGGGCAAGCGTAGAAGGTTATCGCGAACAGCCCAGGGCGACGCTCACCCAAATGGGTGGT
>JBFKAF010000483.1:0-3111 GCA_041621735.1 Pseudomonas sp. | reverse complement strand
GCGCGAGCCCTTCGCCCCGGCGCTGGTGGTGGTGCCGAGCCAGGGCATCGGCCGCTGGCTGACCCTGGAGTTGGCGCGCAAGCAGGGCATCGCCATGCAGCTGGAGGTGCAACTGCCGGCCAAGTTCGTCTGGGACCTGTCACGCCTGGTGCTCGGCCAGTTGCCGGAGCAGTCGGCGTTCTCCCCCAGCACTCTGAGTTGGCGCCTGTACGACTGGCTGTGCGAGCCGCCGCAGCTGGCCCAGGCGCCGCGCCTGGCGCACTATCTGGAGGGCGGTGACGAGCGCCGGCGGCTGTCGCTGGCGACGAAAATCGCCGACGTATTCGACCAATACCTGCTGTATCGCGACGACTGGCTGGCGGCCTGGGAGCGCAACGAGTTGCTCGAGCTGGGCCCGGACGAGGCCTGGCAGGCGCTGCTCTGGCGCGAGCTGACCCGTGACGGCCATCCGCACCGCGCGCGCCTGCTCGACGAGCTGTTGCAACGTCTGCACGGCGACGCAGCGCTCGCCGGCCTGCCGGAACGCCTGCTGGTGTTCGGCATCAGCAGCCTGCCGCCGCACCACCTGCGCGTGCTCGAAGGCTTGGCCCGGCACACCGAGGTGGTGATCTTCGCCCTCAACCCGTGCCGCGAGGCCTGGGGCGATATTCGCGACATGCGTGAGCTGGCAAAACAGCCAGAGCTGAGTCCGGACGACTGGTACCTGGAAGTCGGCCACCCCCTGCTGGCCAGCCTGGGCAAGCAGGGCCGGGATTTCTTCGATGCGTTGTTTGCCCTGGCTTCGAGCGAGGGTAGTCAGGAGGTCGGCATCTATTCCGAGGATGCCGACCTGCACGATGGCAGCCTTTTGCAGGCCTTGCAGAACGACATCCTGCGCTTGCACACCCGCCAGCCGGAGGAACGTCTGGCGCTGCGTGACGACGACCGCTCGCTGGAAGTGCATGTCGCCCACTCGCCGCTGCGCGAGGTGGAAATCCTGCATGACCAGCTGCTCGCGCGCTTCCAGGCCGACCCGCAGCTGAGTCCGGATCAGGTGGTGGTGCTGACCCCGGACATCGAGCGCTATGCGCCCTATATCGAGGCAGTGTTCGCCCCCCGTGAAGGGGTGCCGCGCATCCCCTTCAGCCTGGCCGACCGCAGCCTGCGCGCGGAGATTCCGCTGATCGAGGCCTTCCTCAACCTGCTGGCCCTGCCTGACAGCCGCTTCGCCGCCGAGGAAATCCTCGCCTGGCTGGAGCAGCCGGCCCTGGCCCGGCGCGCCGGGATCGAGGCGGAAGACCTGCCGCTGCTGCGCGACTGGCTGCGCGACGCCGGGGTGCGCTGGGGCCGCGACGGCAGCCACCGTGAGCAGCTGGGGCTGCCGGCAGACGCGGCCTTCACCTGGCGCCAGGGCCTGGATCGCCTGCTGCTGGGCTTTGCCGCGCCGCCGCAGTTGGCCGGCCTGGCGGCGCCCTTGCTCGGCGACAGCTGGCCGTTGGATGCCCTGGAGGGCGGCCGCGCGCAGTTGTTGGGACGCTTGTGTGCCTTCGTCGAGCGCCTGAGTTCGCTGGCGCAGAGCATGCAGCGGCCGCGCAGCCTGACCGAGTGGGCCGAGACCCTGCTCGAACTGATCGACAAGCTGTTCGACGAGCGCGAGGCCGGCGATACCCTGTTGCTGCTGTCCAAGGCCTGCGCCGCCCTGGCCGAGCAGGCCACGGCATCCGGCATCGAGCGGCCGCTGGAATTGGCGTTGATCCGTCAGCAACTGAGCGCGGCGCTGGAACAGGGCAGCGGCGCCTCGGGCTTTCTCACCGGCGCGGTAACCTTCTGCACCATGGTGCCGATGCGCAGCCTGCCGTTCCGCCTGGTCTGCCTGCTCGGCCTGGACGACGGCGCGCTGCCCCGGCGCACGCCGGCCGCCGGCTTCGACCTGATCAGCCAGAAGCCCCGCCGCGGCGACCGTGCACGGCGCCTGGACGACCGCTACCTGCTGCTGGAAACCCTGCTCTCGGCGCGCAGCGGCCTGTACTTGAGCTACGTCGGCCGCGATCCGCGCAGTAACGCCGAGCTGCCGCCCTCGGTGCTGCTCAGCGAGCTGCTGGATGTCATCGACCTGACCGCGACCCACGGGGATGGGCAACGTGCAGCAGGCGGCCATAGCGACAAGTCGGCCAGCGCGCGGGTCGTCGTGCAGCATCCGCTGCAACCCTTCGCCCCCGGCAACTTCTCCGGCGCGCAGCAGGCCGGCTTCGCCGCGCCCTGGTTTCGCGCGGCGCAGCGCCTGAGTCAGGCGGTCGCACAACCGTCGCCCTTTGCCAGCGTCCTGAACGAACCGGATCAGGACTGGCTGTGCCTGGAGCCGAGCCAGCTGATTCACTGCTTCAAGCACCCGGCGCGCTACCTGCTGGAGCAGCGCCTCGGCCTGCGCCTGGCGCAAGACGAAGAGGCCCTGGCCGGCGACGAGCCGTTCAGCGTCGAATGGACCAGCCAGCACGGCCTGCGCCAATTGGCCTTGCAGGCTGTCGAGCGCGGCTGGAGCGAGCGCGAGGAGCGCGCCGTGGCCGCGGCCTCGGGCTGGTTGCCGGTGGGCGAGCTGGGCCAGGCGCACTGGGGGCAGATTCGCGGGCCGATCCGCGCCTTCGCCCCGACCCTGTTCGACGAGCGCCCGGACGACGCGCCGCAACCGCTGCTGGTGGATCTGCAACTGGCCGGCGTGCGCATCCACGGCTGGCTCGACGGCGTCAGCGCCAGCGGCTTGTTCGACTACCGCCTGCGCGACCTCGGCGCCTGGGAGCTGGCGCCATTCTGGCTGCGCCACCTGCTGCTCAATTGCGCCGCCACGCCGGGCATCGCCCGCGACAGCCGTCTGCTGTCGCCGAAAAGCGAATGGCGCCTGGGGCCGCTGGCCAGCCCCCTGGAGCTGCTAAAACCCTGGCTCGAAGCCTACAAATCGGCGCTCTGCGAACCGCTGCCGCTGTTGGCCAAATGCAGTTACGGCTTCGCCAAGAAATGGCGCAAACCCGGGCGCAAGGAACCCATCGACGCCGCCCGCGCGGAAGCCCGGGTGATGTGGCTAGGCAACGACTTTATGAGCGGCGAGAGCCGGGACCCCTGGAACGCCCTGGCCTTCCG
>JBFKAF010000482.1:0-3115 GCA_041621735.1 Pseudomonas sp. | reverse complement strand
GCACGACCCACCACTTCCCCTGCGTTAAGTAGACCCGTAGGGTGGATTAGGCGCCTGGCACAAGGCTATTGACTGTTACCCAGTCAGTTGCGCCGTAACCCAGCATGCTCAGCACGCCGACCGCCACTTGGTGGGTTACGCGGCGCACCACTGATGCAGTTGATTTTCGGCGCTATGACCCGCGCCGCTAACCACCCTACACAAGCTGCGGCCAACACATCGCCGAGACATAGCCATTTATCTAGGCATTGCTCAATCCCACTGCGGGGCGAAGTCCGGGCTGACCAGCCGTTGGTTCTTCGGCAGTGTGGCGATCAAGGCGCGGTCCTCGTCGTCCAGGCGCAGCTGCAGGGCGTCGAGGTTGCTCCGTTGGTTGGCGGCGCTGCTGGCCTTGGGAATGGCCGCCACGTTGTCCTGGGCCAGCAGCCATTGCAACGCCACCTGGCTGGGTAGCACGCCATGCTTGGCCGCAATCTGCCTAACCGCCGGCTGCTCGGCCGCCTGGCCACGGGCCAGCGGGGTATAGGCAATCAGCGCCATGCCCTGCGCACGGGCGTAGTCGAGCAGCGGCTGTTGCCCGAGCAGCACGTGGTATTCGACCTGAATCGCCGCCAGCGGCGCAGCCAGTTCCTCGACCGCCTGGCGCAACAACGCTAGCGGGAAGTTGGCTACGCCGATGCTGCGCGCCTTGCCTTCCTCTTGCAGCGCCCGCAAGGTGTCGAGGCTGCGCGGCAAGTCCCAGTCCTTGGCCGGCCAATGGATCATGAACAGGTCGACATAGTCACTGCGCAGGGCCTTGAGGCTGTCCTGCAGAGAATGGCGCATGGCGGCCGGCTGCAACTTGTCCCACCAGACCTTGGTGGTCAGATGGATCTGTTCGCGCGGCGTGCTGCTGGCGGCCAGGGCCTTGCCCACCGCCTGCTCATTTTCATAGGCGCTGGCAGTGTCGATATGCCGGTAGCCCAGCTCCAGTGCCTGCTGCACGGCGGCGGTGCACTGCTCGTCGCGCATTGGCCAGGTACCCAGACCAAGCTTGGGCAGTTGCAACTGCTGACGGCTGACAATCCTCTCCATACGCGTTCTCCTGACTCGGGTTGGGTTACTCGTAATTGCCGGCCCCGGCGACGTGTCGCGCGGCGATGTAGCCGAAGGTCATGGCCGGGCCCAGGTTGATGCCGCCGGACGGGTAGTGGCCGCCCATGATGCTGGCCATGTCGCTGCCTGCGGCGTACAGCCCGGCGATTGCTTGGCCGTCGGCGCCAAGCACCCGCGCGTGAGCGTCGGTCTTCAGCCCGGCGAAAGTACCGAAGCAGCCCGGCTGCACTTTGACCGCGTAGAAGGGCCCCTGCTCGATGGGCGCGACGCAGGGGTTGCTGCCGGGGTGCAGGGCATCGCCCTGCTTGCGGTTGTAGGGGGTGGAGCCGCGGCCGAAGGCCGGGTCCGCGCCGCCGCGTGCCTGTTGGTTGTAGTCGCTGACGGTCGCGGCCAGGGCTTGTGGATCGATGCCGCAGACACTGGCCAGTTGCTCGATGCTGGCGCCGCGCTTGAGGTAACCGGAACGCAGCAGCGGCCACAGCGGCACCGGCGTCGGTCGCGAGAAGCCCAGGCCATAACGACGCTGGAAGCGGTGATCGCAGATCAGCCAGGAGGCGACTTCCTGCCCCTCGGGCACCGCTTCGAGCATGGCCGCGACATAGTCGTAGTAGCCGCCGGCTTCGTTGACGAAGCGCTTGCCGTTGGCCAGCACGCCGATCACGCCGGGCTTGGCGCGGTCGATGATGTGCGGGAAATGGCCGAAGCTACCGTCGCGGTAGGGCACCTTGGACACCGGCGCCCAGGCCACCGGAGAGCGTAGGGCGGTGTCGACCTGAGCCCCGACAGATTCGCCCAGGCGCAGACCGTCACCGGAACAGGACTCTGGCGGCAGGGCCAGGTGCTCATGCGCGTCGCTCCGCGGAAACAGTTGCTGGCGGCGCGACAGGTCGTGAGGGAAGCCGCCGGTGGCCAGGACCACGGCCTTGGCGCGAACAGGGACCTCACCCTCCGCCGTGCGCAGCAGGGCGCCGACTACCCGGTGGTTGTCGCACAGCAGCTGCTGCACCTGCACCGACTCCCACAGGCGCACGCCGAGGTCATCGGCGGACTTGGCCAGGCGCGCGACCAGGGCAACACCGTTGACCAGGTGCATGGCCCGGCCATAACGCAGCAGGTGCCACAGGTGACGGCTGAAGCGCTTGGCCACATGCAGCGCCGCACGCGGCGAACGGGTCATGCTGAGGAAGGCGCCGAGGTCGCTGCCGGCCATGATCGGCATGCCCATGAACGAGGTTTCGCGCAGGGTCTTGCGCAGGCGCTGGAGCAGCGGGCCAAGTGCGCGGCCGTCATAGGGCGCGGCAATCACCTGATGGCCCTGGGTGGCGGCGCCCGGCACGTCGCCATGGATATCCGGGATGGCATTGCCGTCGACGAACTGCAGCGCGGTGTGCCGCTCGAAGAACGCCACCATGTGCGGACAGGCCTCAAGGAAGGCGTCGATGCGCTCGGCATCGTAGCGCTCGCCCAGTTCGTGTTTGAGGTAACTGCGCGGTTGCTCGATGTCCTCGACGATACCGGCACGGCGTGCCAGCGGGTTGCGCGGCAACCACATCCAGCCGCCGGACCAGGCCGTGGCGCCGCCGAATACCGAGGCCTTTTCCACCACTATGACCTTCTGCCCGTGCCAGGCGGCGGTCACCGCGGCGGACAGGCCGGCGGCTCCTGAGCCGACCACCAGCAGGTCACAGTCGACGGGTTGCAGTGCGGCGGTGTCGGCAGGCATGGAAGGGCTCTCCTCGGTGGCGGTGGGTGGCGCTCGCAGGTCTGGATGCTATTTGTGGAACCAGGTTCTATATTTTATGTCGAGTGCGTGTGCCTGTCCAAGACTTGCTGGCTAACGGTTGCCCGATCGAGCGCAGAACCGATCGGCTAAAAAAATCTATGTCCCAGTTACGTGTTGCACGCCGCTTTTGTAGGGTGGGTTAGTGGCGCTGAGCAGAGGCTGAAAATCAACTGCGGAAATTGCGCGCCGCGTAACCCACCAAGCGGTTGTCGGCTTACCTCATCTGCTGGGTTACGG
>JBFKAF010000481.1:0-3122 GCA_041621735.1 Pseudomonas sp. | reverse complement strand
GCCGCGGACGCGTTACATAGCGACAACCTTGACCAGTGGCTGAGCGACGACACCGGGCGTAATCTGCTCTGGGAGCTGGTCAAGCAAGGCAGCCTGGAGTTTGCCAATGAATAGCATTCACGTCCGCCTGGCCGACTGGCAGAAGGACAATGCCGAGCTTCGCCGCATTCGCGAAGCGGTATTTATCGCCGAACAATCCGTACCACCAGAACTCGAATGGGACGCTGAAGATGCCGATGCCGCGCATTTTCTAGCCTATGAAGGCGACTACCCGATTGGCACGGCGCGCCTGCTACCCGACGGGCATATTGGCCGGATGTCGGTACTCAAGGACTGGCGCGGTCTGAAAGTCGGTGACGCGCTGATGCGCGCGGTCATCGCCGAGGCGGAAAAGCGTGGCCTGCAACGCCAGATGCTCAGCGCCCAGGTGCATGCCACGGCCTTCTATGAGCGCCTAGGCTTTGCCATCGTCAGCGGTGAATACCTCGACGCCGGCATCCCTCATGTGGACATGGTGCGCGACAGCGACTAGAAGCGTTAACTGATCGGCTACCCGCTTAGTGCTTGATGCTACATTGCACCTACCGCCTTTTGGCCTACGGGTGCTGCCACTCCTGGCCTTGGCTCGGACAATCAAGCACAGGCTCGAAGAGGTCAGGATGAACGACAAAAACGCCCCGCCAGACGCAACCGATAGCAACGCGCCAGAAACGCTTCCGGCTATCGAATTCGAGTCTTCGGGGCGTTTTTCCGTCTATAACCCAGAGCCTGCGCTCATCGATACCGCGCGCTGCGAACCTGCCCCCTTCATTCTCGGCGAGCATCAACCGCTGGAGCGCTTCAGTCAGGCCGATGAGGCCCGCGCCCATGCCCTCGCCCTGCTCCAGCAAGCCCGCCGTAGCCTGTGTATCTACACTGACGACCTGGAACCCTGGCTCTATCATCACAGCAGCATTGAGGAGGCCTGCAGGCGGTTTCTCCTCGCCAGCCCGCAGAATCGCTTGCGTATCCTGGTCAAAGACATCAGCCGCAGCGTGAAAGACGGACACCGCCTGCTCAGCCTGTCACGTCGCCTGACCAGCAACTTGCTTATTCGCAAGCTGCATCCGGACTACCCCGGTGAAGTCGCCACCTTCCTGCTGGCCGACGGCAGCGGTATGCTCTTGCGCCCCGAACCCGGCCAGTTCGCCGGCTATGCCTTGTACCAGGACCCGGGCCGGGTGCGCGTGCAACAACGAACGTTCGACCTGGCCTGGGACAGCAGCATTCTCGACCCTGATTTGCGGAGTTTCCTGCTATGAATGCTCGCGCCCTAATCGCCGCCCTGCTGCTGAGTCTCAGCCAGGCTCTGAGCGCCGCCACCGAAGTCATCCCACTGAATTACCACACCGCCGATGAAATGCTCCCGCTGCTGCAATCGGTGCTGGGCAATGAGGGTCGGATCAACGCTTATGGCAACCAGTTGGTGGTCAATGCAACGCCGGCGAAGATCGAGGAAATCCGCGCCTTACTAAGCCAACTGGACACCCAACCACGCCGCCTGTTGATCAGCGTCGACAGCTCCGACTCGGCCTACCAGAGCGATCGCGGTTATCGCGCCGATGGTTCGATCAGCGCCGGCAATGCCGAGGTGATAGTCGGTCAGGGCGAAATCAATGGCCGCGATCAGCTACGCATCATCCGCCGCAACACCGAGAGCCGCGGCGGCGGCACGCAGCAGGTGCAGACCAACGAAGGTTATCCCGCCTTGATTCAGATCGGCCAGAGCGTACCCATTACCACCAGCAGCCATGACGGCTACGGTCAGGTGTACAACAACACCCAGTACCGCGATGTCACCCGTGGTTTCTACGTGACCGCCAGCCTCACCGGTGACATCGTGCACATCAGCATCAGCAGTAACCGCGACCGCCTGAATCCATCACAGCCCGGGGTGATCGATGTGCAAAGCACCGATACCCGGGTCAGCGGCCGGCTTGGCGAATGGATCAGCATCGGCGGCGTCAACGAGCAAAGTCAGGTCGATCGACAAGGCTTCGGACAGCGGCGCTCGACCCAGGGCCGCGAAGACATGAGCCTGCGCGTAAAGGTCGAAATCGTTGATTGAATACCTGGCCGGCGTGACTCATCGGTCGCTTGTGATTTTATGTAGTAGTGATAAAAAACCACTACAAAACGTTTGACGAACCCTTTCTGCAGAGGCATGATGGCCTCGCTCCCGCTAATCAGGGGCCCTGGAAAGGGCCTCCCGGGCCGCTCTCCAACTTACCGTTGGGACGACTCGTGTTGTAAAGCCCACAAGGCAGTTCGACGAGATTGCGACTGGAACGAAGTTGTCCTGAGGGACGGGGAAGCGTTTTAGCGTATAGCCAGCATGGCAAGCACAGTCTACTGAGTCGTCCAACGGCATCCACGAGCCGGTAAACGCCAAATGACCTGGTCATTTGCAGCAGCTGTAGTCAGCGAACTGTTCGTCTCGTCACCCCCTCCTCCCAGTTTCAATGCGTCCTGGTCACTCTCTCGATGTTCTGCGGTGAGCCCCCGCAACCAAAGCCTTGTTCACTCAGGTTTTGAGTGGGAAAGCCGGTGCTCAACCAAACACATACTTTGAAGGATTGACCATGTCAGCTTATCAAAACGACATCAAAGCCGTAGCGGCTCTTAAAGAGACTGCCGGTAACAGCTGGAGCGCTATCAACCCTGAGTCCGTCGCCCGCATGCGCGCTCAGAACCGCTTCAAAACCGGTCTTGATATCGCCAAGTACACTGCCGCCATCATGCGTAACGACATGGCCGAGTACGACGCTGACAGCTCCGTCTACACCCAGTCGCTGGGTTGCTGGCATGGTTTTATCGGTCAGCAGAAGATGATCTCCATCAAGAAGCATCTGAAGACCACCAACAAGCGCTACCTCTACCTGTCCGGCTGGATGGTCGCTGCACTGCGTTCTGACTTCGGCCCGCTGCCGGATCAGTCGATGCACGAAAAAACTGCCGTATCCGGCCTGATCGAAGAGCTGTACACCTTCCTGCGCCAGGCTGACGCCCGTGAGCTGGACCTGCTGTTCGTCGACCTGGACGCTGCCCGCGCTGCTGGCGACGCTGCCAAGGCCGCTGAAATC
>JBFKAF010000480.1:0-3133 GCA_041621735.1 Pseudomonas sp. | reverse complement strand
TCGGTGACTTCCAGGGCTTGATGTTCGCCCAACAGGTCGACCATGCGCGAGCTGTCGTACTCGTTCATCTGGCAGCCGTGGGTTTCGATATAAAGCTTCTTGGTCATGCGGGCTCAAAGGGTGATTCGAAGAACCGCGCATTATAGTGGTCCTGCGGCTGGCTTCCTAGGGTTGGCTGCCCGGTGGCTGTGCTATTATTTGCGCCCTTCATTTTCTCCAGTCTGAACTGCTATCCATGAGCAAGCGCGAGCCTATCTATAAGGTCATTTTCCTCAATCAGGGCCAGGTGTACGAAATGTACGCCAAGCAGATTTTTCAAAGCGATCTGTGGGGTTTTCTTGAGGTGGAGGAGTTCGTCTTCGGTGAGCGCACCCAGGTGGTGGTCGACCCCAGCGAAGAAAAGCTCAAGGCCCAGTTCGATGGCGTGGTGCGCAGTTTTCTGCCGATGCACGCGATCATCCGCATCGACGAAGTCGAGCGTTTGGGTACGCCGAAGATCAGTGAGGCCAAGGGGGGCGGTAATGTCATGCCGTTTCCCATGCCCATGCCGGACAAGTGAAACTGTTGCGGGGTGAGTGCGGCGCCTGAGGCTAAACGCCTGTGCTCGCACCACCCACTCCAGGCTGCAAGCGTTATGGCAGGGGGGCGAACGGGGAGCGCTCGTCGGCGGTCTGCAGTTCCAACAGGTAGTTGCGGAAAATCTGCCCGAGCACCTGGCTGGCTATTTCCAGTTCGTCGCGCGGCATCTGTGCCGAGACCAGGTCGGCGCTGTCCATGGCCTCGTCGGAGCCATTGACTGCCGCCATCTTCAGCACGATATAGGCTTGAACGTTGTTCGCCGGTACGCCTTCGCCGCGAAAGAACATCATGCCCAGGCGGTACTGTGCTTGGGCGTGGCCCTGCAGTGAGGCTTGTTCGAACCAGTTCAGCGCTTGCTGCAGGTCACGCGGTGCGCGCTTGCCGTCGTAGAAAAATTCGCCGAGTTCGTATTTCGCTTGCAGGCTGCCGTTGTGCGCAGCTTCCTGGCACGCAGCCAAGGCGTCCGGCAAGTCCTCGGGTGGGCTGTTCAGCGCGCAACTGCTGGTGGCCGGAATCAGCAGGGAGTTGCCGCCTGCGCAGGCAAGTAACGGCAGTACAAGCAACAGGCAGCCCAGAGACAGGGTGCGGCCGGTGCGGATCATCTGGATAACGGAACCTCAGCAAGCGGGGCGGGTATGTGGCCCGGCCGACGCAGCGCGCCAGCCGTCGCATTATGAAATAAGACTGTTCGATCTTACAGGGTCTTTAACGGGTTTTTTGTCTGTGCCGCCAGGCAGGCTCAGTAATAGCCAGGCGAGTAACGGGTAGGCGGCTGCCAGCAGGGCGTGGAACAGGTCAATGCGGCGCACGGGGCCGATAATGCCCTGGGTGCCGGTGGCCAGCCCGGCCAGCAGAAACAGGCTCGCTGCGCCGATAGCGGCCAATGCGGGTGCGCGGCGCGGCCATTGGCTGACGCCGGCGTAAAGGAGCAGCAGCAGACTCGCCAGCCCCAGGAACAGGCGATACTCCTCGAGCAGGTTCATCTGCCGGAACAATTCGAAGAAGGCGCATAAGCCTAACAGTGCCCGGCCCCAGTTCGGCCGGCTCCAGGCCCAGCTGCGTCCCAGGCTGAGTGCGGCCAGCCCGAGTAGCGGCAGGCCGAGAAAGCTGCTGGCCTGGCCCAGCCACAGCAGGGCGGCCTGCCAGCTGGGGTCCAGGCCGTAGCGCAGCGCGCCACTCGTGGCGGCGGCCGCCGGCAGCAGGCAGCCGAGCAGGGCGCAGAACAGCGCCGGTTGATCGGCCTCGGGGTAACGCCCGCGGGCCTTGCCGAGGGCAACGGCGCAGGCCAGGCAGGCCAGGGCCAGTAGCCCGGCGGAGGCGGCGGTGCTGTACTGCATCAGGCTTTTTTCAGCTCGGCGAAAGCGCGCTCGGCGGCGTCCAGGGTCAGCTTGAGTTCCGTGTCGCCATGGGCGATGGAGGTGAAGCCGGCCTCGAAGGCGCTGGGCGCCAGATAGATGCCGCCCTCCAGCATCAGGTGGAAGAAGCGCTTGAAGCGTTCGCTGTCGCTGGTCATCACGTCGTCGAAGGTAACGATGTCATCGGCGCCGCTGAAGTACAGGCCGAACATGCCGCCTGCCTGGGTGGTGACGAAGGGGATGCCGGCGGCATCGGCGCGTTGCTGCAGGCCGTCGAGCAGGCGTGTGGTGTAGTCGCTCAGTTCGGCGTGGAAGCCGGGGCGGCTGATCAGCTTCAGGGTGGTCAGGCCGGCGGCCATGGCCAGCGGATTACCGGACAGGGTGCCAGCCTGGTAGACCGGGCCGAGCGGGGCGATGCACGACATGATCTCGCGCTTGCCGCCGAAGCAGCCGACCGGCATGCCGCCGCCGATGATCTTGCCGAAAGTGGTCAGGTCCGGCGTCACGCCGTAATGCGCCTGGGCGCCGCCGAGGGCGACGCGGAAGCCGGTCATCACCTCGTCGAAGATCAGCACCACGCCGTGTTGGTCGCACTGTTCGCGCAAGCCCTGGAGAAAGCCCGCTGCCGGTGGCACGCAGTTCATGTTGCCGGCCACTGGCTCGACGATGATGCACGCCACCTGCTGGCCGACTTCGCCGAGCATGCGCTCGACCGCCTGGAGGTCGTTGAAGGGCAGGGTCAGGGTGTGTTTGGCGAAGTCCGCCGGCACGCCCGCGGAGCTCGGCACGCCCTGGGTCAGGGCGCCGGAGCCGGCCTTGACCAGCAGGCTGTCGGAGTGGCCGTGGTAGCAGCCCTCGAACTTGATGATGCTGTCGCGGCCGGTGAAGCCGCGGGCCAGGCGAATCGCGCTCATGGTCGCTTCGGTGCCGGAGCTGACCATGCGCACCATGTCCATGGATGGCACCAGGCTGCAGACCAGGTCGGCCATCTCGGTTTCCATGGCGGTCGGCGCGCCGAAGGACAGGCCGTGCTCCAGCTGCTGGCGCACCGCGTCCAGTACCTGGGGGTGGCTGTGGCCGAGAATCATCGGCCCCCAGGAACCGACATAGTCGACGTAGCGCTGGTCGTCTTCATCGATCAGGTAGGCGCCGGCGGCGTGCTTGAAGAACAGCGGGGTGCCGCCGACGCTCTTGAACGC
>JBFKAF010000479.1:0-3147 GCA_041621735.1 Pseudomonas sp. | reverse complement strand
GCAAACAGCCGAACAGGCGCTCAGTCGTCTGGCCAATAAACCGGCTGGCGCGCTCAAGGTAATCGAGCAGCTGCCTGAGGCCACGCTGCTGCGTGTCGAACTGGCGGGTGGCCAGCGTGAGGTCTACAGCCTGCTGCGCAACCGCGCGCACAGCAATGTGGCTTTTATGCTCGGTGAAGAGCTGCGCTATCAATCGAAGCTGGATACCTTGACCGTCTTTCCGGGGGTGTTGAGCAGTTACCCCAACTTCATCTTCAACCTCGCCGCGGCCGAGGTGCCCGAGTTCGTCGAAACGCTGGAGCAGGCGCGTGACAGCAAGGCATTTGAGAAAATCGTCGAGCGCTGGGGTGTTCGCCGCAGTCATCCCGAGTTCTGGCGCTACTTCCACGACCTGGGCGCCTACATCCGCGAGACCGAACCCAGCGAGGCCGGCGTGCTGGATATGAACCGCTACGAGAACCTGTAAGGCGCGGCGCTGCTTATTTCCGCAATGGCTGCGCGGTGTGTTGTCGTATGTCCAGGCCAGTCTGCTTAACGCACTACCAGCACCGAGGCCTTGGCGTTGCAGGCGAAAGCCCCGGCATTGGAGGCGAACAGGTGTTCGGCCAGGCCGGGTACATGGGAGGCCATCACCACCAGGTCCGCTGCGTGCTCCTGCGCCGCTCTCAGCAGGGTCTCATCCAGGTCTATGGCCGGATCATGACTGAAGTAGGCGGCGCTGCTGACTTTGTTCAAGCCGTACTTGTCCGCCTGGGCCTTGCCGAATTGCTGCAGTTTGGCGATGTATTCGCTCGGGTTATGCGCGACTTCGCTGGGCGCGTTGCTCGATACGCCGATATAGCAGATCGGTATGTCATACAGCTTGGCCAGGTCTGCGCCGGTTTTCAGGGCCTTTTCCAGACGCTCGGCATGGGCCAGGTCAACGGGGATCATGATGCGCTGGTACATCAGGACGCCTCCTTGTGCGGATGGTCGGCGGGGCTAAAGCCTCGGTTCTCCTGAAAGTATTGCAGAGCTTCGCGTGACCTGTGGCTGCGGTCGGGTTTCGCTGACGGCTGGTTGAGGAATGAGCTGGCCGCGTAAACGGCTATTGCTGCCGCTCGGAATTACCGCCAGTGGTCTGGTTCAGTCTTCGGCGGCGACTGATGGCAACCATCCGCCAACTGCCTGATAGGGCTGCGGCTGGCCCGGGCTGCTCAACCAGGCGACCAGTGCCTGGCGCTCGCCACGCGAGTCGGCCGGCAAGCGTGTCTGCCACCGATTGGCCGAGCTGGCGCCGATTTGCTGCAGGCTTAGCACGACGAAGTCATGTTCGAGGATGCGCCCGGCATTTTCGCCACGGCTAACGTCGCTACGCAGGCCGAAGCCGAGGCGGGCGACATAGGCCGTCATACCATCGGGTGAGGGCTGAGTAGCGGCGAAAGACAGGCTCACGCAATCGCCGTCCAGTTGCAGGGTCAGTTTGCCCACGGCAGGGGGGCTCGGCAGCTTGAGCGGCTCGCGCTGGAACCAGCCGCGCCACTCGCGCCCGGCCAGGATGAAGCCGGGGGTGTACACCGCACGACTGGCGCCGATCTGCTTATACGCGCGCTGACGCGCACTGTAACCAGGGTTGGCGAAAGGGTCCGGCCAGCCCAGGCTGTCCCAGTAGTCGACATGGAAGGCGAGGGCGATGAGGCCTGTCCATAGTGCGGGATGCTCCTTCAGCCCAGACATCCAGCGTTCGGCTGGCGGGCATGAACTGCAGCCTTGCGAGGTGAAGAGCTCGAGCACCGGGGTGGCGGTAACCCCGCTGCTGACGCTCAGGCTGTTCTGCGCCTGGGCTATCGGGCTGCCGAGCAACAGCGCTGCGATCCACGTCCGCACTATATATTTCATCTTCGGCCACTCCTCGGTACACAAGTTGTGGACTCGCTATGCCGACACTTATTACACACCGCTTTACTTGAGTGAAACACTCAAGCTTTATCGCGGCGGTGAGGTTGGCGTACACTTGGCCAATGTTTGCGAGGAGTTGCCATGAGCACAATCACCATTACCGACGCTGCCCACGACTATCTGGCCGATCTGCTGAGTAAGCAGAGCACCACCGGCATCGGCATTCGCGTTTTCATCACCCAGCCGGGTACCCAGTACGCCGAGACCTGCATCGCCTACTGCAAGCCGGGTGAGCAGAAGCCCGAGGACACCCCGCTGGCCCTGGCCAGTTTTACCGCTTATATCGATGCCGTTAGCGAGCCGTTTCTGGATGACGCGGTGGTCGACTACGCCACCGACCGCATGGGCGGGCAGCTGACCATCAAGGCGCCAAATGCCAAGGTGCCGATGGTCAACGAAGACAGTCCGCTCAACGAGCGCATCAGCTACTACCTGCAGACCGAGATCAACCCCGGCCTGGCCAGCCACGGCGGTGAGGTCAGCCTGATCGACGTGGTCGATGACGGTATCGCGGTACTCAAGTTCGGCGGCGGCTGCCAGGGCTGTGGTCAAGTCGACCTGACGCTCAAGGAAGGCATCGAAAAAACCTTGTTGGAGCGCATCCCCGAGTTGAAAGGCGTGCGCGACGTGACCGATCACAGCAACAAGGAAAATGCCTACTACTGAGGCATATGAACTGAAATGAAAAAGCCGACGCATGCGTCGGCTTTTTCGTTCTGTCGGCCCTGGGCCGGGCCACTGCTAGCCGTGTTTCAGACCACCACGCCCTGGCTGCGCAGGTAGTCGTCGTAGGTGCCGCTGAAGTCGATCACGCCGCTGGCGGACAGCTCGATGATGCGGGTGGCCAGGGAGGAGACAAACTCGCGGTCATGGCTGACGAAGATCAGCGTGCCCGGATAGTTTTCCAGTGCCAGGTTGAGCGCCTCGATGGACTCCATGTCCAGGTGGTTGGTCGGTTCGTCCATGATCAGCACGTTGGGCTTCTGCAGGATCAGCTTGCCGAACAGCATGCGTCCTTGCTCGCCACCAGATATGACCTTGACCGACTTGAGGATCTCGTCGTTGGAGAACAGCATGCGCCCGAGGGTGCCGCGAACCAGCTGCTCGCCGCCCTGGGTCCAGCGGCCCATCCATTCGAACAGGGTGGCTTCGTCTTCGAAGTCCGACGCGTGGTCCTGGGCGTAGTAGCCAATTTCTGCGGCGTCGGTC
>JBFKAF010000478.1:0-3149 GCA_041621735.1 Pseudomonas sp. | reverse complement strand
CGGTGGTGGCAGGCGGCTTTGCCGAGCTGAAAAGCATGGCCCTTAGCGATCCGATGCAGGCCGTGTCGATGCTTGGCAATCTGCGCGCCGACTACAACAGCCTGCTCGGGCAATTCGGGCGCTTGTTGATATTGCAGGAGAGCCTGACGACGCAGGCCTTTAGCGACGCGACTCGGGTGGTGCAGAACGTGACCCGGGTGCTGATCGTGGCCCTGCTGACAGCAGTTGGTCTGGCCCTGGTCGTCAGCTTGCTGTTGCGCGCGCACATCATTCGCTCGATTCGCGCCATCGAGCAGGCCTCCATCAAGCTGCGCGATGGCGACCTGACCCAGCGCGTGCGAATTGTTGGGCACGATGAGATTGCCCGGACCGCTCAGGCATTCAACGAACTGATCGAGAGCTTCCAGCTCGCCGTTCGCCAGGTGGCTGGCGTATCGGCTTCGGTGGGTTCGTCGGCGGAGGAGCTGGTGATTACCTCGTCCCAAGTGTCTGACAGCGCGACGAATCAGGCCAAGGCGGTTATCGAGGTGTCGGCGACGGTCGAGCAGATGAGCGAGGGTGTTGCTTCCATCTCCGCCAATGCCGAGGAGCTGAGGTCTTCTGCGGAGGCCAGTCTGCGGGGAGCGGAAGCGGGGCACTCGGCCTTGAGCCGTCTACTTACGGAGATTGAAAGCGTTCGCCTGGCCTTTGCTGCGATTAGCGGCTCGGTGGGGGATTTCGTTGTCAGCACCTCGGCCATCACTGCCAGCATCAATCAGGTCAAGGAACTCTCGGCGCAGACCAATCTGCTGGCACTGAATGCGGCAATCGAGGCGGCGCGTGCCGGCGAAAGCGGTCGTGGCTTTAGCGTGGTGGCCGATGAGGTGCGCAATCTGGCGCAGCGCTCCGCCACGGCGGCAAACTCGATCAACGAGTTGACGCTCAAGTTGGAAGGCCAGTCGGCAGTCGTAGAGAGGGCGTTGCAGGCAGGCACAGTGGCCTTGGACGGCAGCGATAAGCTGCTCGGCGAGTTGGAGAGCACGCTGCAGGAGTCCGCGCGCCTGGTCGGTGACTCTACCCGTGGTGTCGACTCGATTGCGATCGCAGTGCGTGAACAGAGCGAGGGCGGGCGGGACATCGCCTCGAACGTCGAACATCTTGCGCGCATGGCTGGAGAGGGGGATGCGATCACACAGCAGGTATCCAATGCGGTGGTTTCCCTGCGCGAGCTGTCCGAAGAGTTGAATCTGGCGGTGAGCCGCTTTCGTTTCGAGACGTATTGACCGCCGCTGTACTGCGCCAGAAACGCCGTATGGCGTGTCGCAGCACGTTCTGATGAGGTATTCGTTAGCGCTCGTCAGCGTCGCCTGAAAGGTTCTCGCCGGTTCGCTGGGGTGAATCTGAGGCGGATGGCCAAAAGAAAACATGATCTAAAATCGTAAATCTGTTCATATTTATCTGTTTTGTAGGGGTTATAAACCATTGCTTGTCACACTCTGCTTCGGTTGCGCTGCCAATAACCCGCTAGATCGTCGATGGAGCGCCGGATGTTTGGCCGTTCATCGTGCTTTCGTCTAGTCACGGCCAAAATATTTACAAATGTACTAAAAGTGTTCATTATTTTGCTGTGCTGGTCCCTGATAAGGAGAACAAGATGAGTTCCGAAAAAGCGCGATTCCAAGTGGTAGCCGACCGCAGCCGGTGCTGTGGTTACGGCTTGTGTGCCGCCATCTGCCCGAGTATCTACAAGCTGGATGCCGATGGTCTGGTCTACCTGGACGACAAGATCGTCCCGCCCGAGCTCGAGGAAGAGGCTCGCGAAGGTGCCGCAGCCTGTCCTGCCGAGGCCATCTGGCTCGAAGACATCACTGCCGAGGATGGCGAAGCCTAAGCTGTTCACGAAGCATCAGGTCGCAATCACAGACAAACGGTGGAGGATGGGATGACAGGTCGTTTAGCGGGTAAGGTCGCACTGATTACAGGCACCGGTGGTGGGCAGGGCAGGGTAGCTGCGCTGCGTTTCGCCCAAGAAGGCGCCATTGTCGTGGGCTGCGATTTCAATGCCGAGGCGAATCAGGAAACTGCCGCCTTGCTCCAGGCCGAAGGCCTGCGATTGTATGGCTATGCCCCCGTTGACCTTGGCGATCATGAACAGGCCAAGGCATGGGTCGAGTCTGCCGTCGCAGAGCATGGGCGCATCGATATTCTCTACAACAACGCCTCGGCGGCGCGTTTCGGTGCAGTCAGTGAATTCAGCGTCGAGGATTGGCGCTACACCATGCGCAATGAAATCGATCTGCTGTTCTACACCACTAAATACGCCTGGAATTACCTCGCCGAGCAGCACGGCGTGATCATCAACGTGTCCTCGACTGCCGCCTGGGGCGGCTCCAAGGTCGCTGGCATCGCCGCGCATGCCGCAGCCAAGGGCGCAGTGGTTTCCTTCACCCGCCAGCTGGCTGTGGAGGGTGCGCCAGTCGGTATTCGCGCGGTCAGCCTGAGCCCTGGGTTCATTGCTACGCCAGGCACGGCTCCGTTTCTCGAGAACCCCGTGGCCCGCGCGGCATTGCTCGACGGCGTGCTCATGGATCGCCCCGGCGAGCCAGAGGAAGTGGTCGCCATGGCAGTGTTCGTGGCTTCCAGCGAAGCCTCGTTCATCACTGGCTCCGATTTCGTCATCGACGGTGGCCTGCTGGCCGTCTAATAGATTCGGGCGGCGCTGCCGCCTGGATGTGACACATCGCTATCGTCCGGGCAGGCCTTTAATCGGAGCCTGGGACGAATGAGAATCGAACAAGAACAGGTGAATAGTCATGGACATCATTGGCATTGGCTACATGGGCTTCGAGACCGCCAACATCGACGCTTGGCGCGAGTACGGCCCGCAGGTGATGGGGTTCGGTATTGGTCGCTCCCCCGAGAGTGATCCGGACTCGCTGTATTTCCGTATCGACGACCGTCGTCATCGCTTCGCCTTCCATCCGGGGAAGATCGACCGTATCGCCTACATAGGCTGGGAGGCGATCGGGCGCATGGCGTTCGAGGATGCCCTGAAGAAGTTCAGTGCTGCCGGGGTCGAGTTCACCCGTGGTGATGCCGAGTTGTGTGAGAAGCGCGGGGTGCGCGAGCTGATTCGCTTCCGCGATCCGGTCGGCTATCAGCATGAGCTG
>JBFKAF010000477.1:0-3185 GCA_041621735.1 Pseudomonas sp. | reverse complement strand
TGTGCCTCGAGGCCGGCCTTGGCTTCGGCGTCGATCACCGGGCCCACATCGCTTTCACGCAGATGGGTCGGGCCAACCTTCAACTCGGCCATGGCGCCCTTGAGCAGGTCCAGTACGCGCTCGGCGATATCGGCCTGCACGTACATCACGCGCAAGGCCGAGCAACGCTGGCCGGCGCTGGTGAAGGCCGACAACACGGCATCCTTGACCACCTGCTCGGGCAGCGCGGTGGAGTCGACTATCATCGCGTTCTGCCCGCCGGTCTCGGCGATCAGCGCGGCAATCGGGCCGTCTTTCTCGGCCAGCTGACGGTTGATGATCCGTGCGGTGCCGGTCGAGCCGGTGAAGCACACACCCGCGACGCGGGCATCGCTGCAGAACACGCCGCCGAGGGTAGCGCCGTCGCCCGGCAGGAAGGCGATCACGTCCGTCGGCAGGCCGGCTTCGAACATCAGCTCCAGGGCGCGCGCCGCGATCAGGCTGGTCTGCTCGGCCGGCTTGGCCAGCACGCAGTTACCGGCGACCAGGGCGGCAACCACCTGGCCCAGGTAAATGGCCAGTGGGAAGTTCCACGGGCTGACGCAGACGAAAATGCCGCGACCCTCATGGAACAGCTCGTTGCGCTCGCCGGTCGGCCCTTGCAGCTCTTCACGACCGAGGCGCAGGCGCGCCTGCTGCGCGTAGTAACGGCAGAAATCCACGGCCTCGCGCACTTCGTCGATACCGTCCTGCAAGCTCTTGCCGGCTTCCAGGGTGCACAACGCCATCAGCTCGCCGCGGTGGCTTTCCAGCAGATCGGCCAAGCGCTCGAGCACAGTGGCGCGGACGTCGATCGCGGTGGCGTTCCAACGTGGCCAGGCCGCATGCAGGGCGTCCAGGGCCTGGGCCGCGTGGGCCGCCGTGGCGAACTGGGCGCTACCGACCTTCTTGCTCAGGTCGTAGGGGCAGCGCACGTCTTCGGCGGTGCCGGACAGTTTCTGCCCATTGATCACCGGTGCGGCTTGCCATTGACTGTTGAGGTGCGGCTGATAGGCGAGCTCAAGCTCAGCCCAGGACTGCTGGATGTTCATGTTGATGCCTTGGGAGTTTTTCCGCGTGCGGCCAAACAACGCCGACGGAAGGGGGATTTTGTCATTACCCAGCGACTTGAACTTGCGCAGTTGCGTCACCGGATGATCAAGAAGTGACTCGATGGGCGTGTTCGGGTCAACCAACTGATGCACGAACGAGGAGTTCGCGCCGTTTTCCAGCAGGCGCCGCACCAGGTAGGGCAGCAGGTCCTTGTGCGCACCGACCGGCGCGTAGATACGCACGGTGGTCTTGTGCTGTTCCAGCACCGTGTCGTACAGCGCATCGCCCATGCCGTGCAGACGCTGGAACTCGAACTCGCGCGGCGTCTGGTGCTCGGCGGCCATCGACAGGATGCAGCTGACGGTGTGGGCGTTGTGGCTGGCGAACTGCGGGTAGATCACGCCGCGGGTGAAGTCCGACAGCAGGAAGCGCGCACAGGCCAGGTAGGAGGTATCGGTGCCTTCCTTGCGGGTGAACACCGGGTAGCCGTCCAGACCTTGCACCTGGCACTGCTTGATCTCGGTGTCCCAGTAGGCGCCCTTGACCAGGCGCAGCGGCATCTTCGCACCCAGCTCCTTGCCCAGCAGGGTCAGCCACACCAGCACCGGCAGGCAGCGCTTGGAGTAGGCCTGCACGACCAGGCCGAACTCGCCCCAACCGGCGATGGCCGGGTCGCGCATCAGTTTTTCATAGAGCTCCAGCGACAGCTCCAGACGATCGGCTTCCTCGGCATCCACCGAGATCCCGACGTTCAGCTTGCGCGCCCGGATGGCCAGCTCGCGGACATTGGCGAACAGCTCGGTGAGCACACGCTCGCGCTGCGCCACTTCATAACGCGGGTGCAGGGCTGAGAGTTTGATCGACACCGACGGCTTCGGCCCTGGCCCGACTTGGGGCTCGGCGCCGACCGTGTCGATGGCCTTGCGGTAGTCGGCCATGTACTTCTCGGCGTCGTCGGCAGTCAGCGCCGCCTCACCGAGCATATCGAAGGAGTAGGTGTAGCCTTTTTCGCGCTCAGGACGGCCGTTCTTCAAGGCCTCGGCGATATTGCGACCGAGCACGAACTGCTTGCCCATCAGCTTCATCGCCTGGTTCATCGCCGCGCGAATCACCGGCTCGCCGGAGCGCTTGACCAGACGGCCGATCACGTTCTTCGGCCGGCCATCGGCGGCTACCGGGTCGACCACCTTGCCGGTCATCACCAGGCCCCAGGCCGCGAAGTTGACCAGCACGTTGTCGCTCTGGCCGAGGTGGCGTTCCCACTCGGCGGCGTTCAGTTTGTCGCGGATCAGCGCGTCGGCGGTGGCAGCATCCGGCACGCGCAGCAAAGCCTCGGCCAGGCACATGAGCATCAGCCCTTCGTGCGTGTCGAGGCTGTACTGACGAAGAAGAGCGTCGAGGGTATCGACGGCATTGTCCCGGCTACGCACCTGTTCAATCAGAGTGCGGGCATTGCGGCGGATAGCCTCGATGCCGGCGTCACCGGAGTCGGCGAGCTGTAACAGCTCAGTGAGATAGGCTGCCTCGTCAACGCTGTAATTGGCGCTGATGACAGGGAAAAAATCGGCGGCCTTGGCGGCAGAGATCCGGGTAAGGAACTCGTCCTGCAAGACGTGACTGGCTTTGAACATCACGCCCATCCTCTTGTGGATACTGTTGTTATGGGTCTAGCCCAGTAACGCCGGTATGCCCAATAACATCGGGCGCTATACCTGGCGGACTGCGCGAGTGGGTGTGAAATTTAGTGGCAGAGTGATGACCGCTTCTTGCGAAAACCTACGGAGTTTTTGCAGAAAGCTCCGAGCGGGGGAACTTCTGACGAACGCGCGCTGCCCACGCCGACAGTCGCAGGTGGCGGATAACAGCGGTGCAGTGGGCTAAACGACGGACTGGCGCAATCGAAAGGCTATGTCTCAGTTACGTGTTGAAACGTGCAGGCCGGCTAGGCGCTGCATGGAGGGCGATGATTCGTAGGGTGGGTTAGGCGCATGACTGCAGGCTACTTGCCGGTGCGTAGTCGGTTGCGCCGTAACCCAGCAGATGAGGTAAGCCGACAACCGCTTGGTGGGTTACGCGGCGCGCAATTTCCGCAGTTGATTTTCAGCCTCTGCTCA
>JBFKAF010000476.1:0-3192 GCA_041621735.1 Pseudomonas sp. | reverse complement strand
GAGCACCTGCCGCAGCGTTACGCCGAGCACCACGGCATCAGCCGGGCACTGGCCGACGCCGAACTGTTGCCGCTGTTCCGCCAGCACGCCGGCCAGCTCAACTGGTATTGCACGGACTTCTGGAGCCGCGAGCTGAAGCTGTCGATCCGCGACCTCAAGCGCGAGGTCGCCGAACTGATCGCCCTGCGCCCGGACGCCGACACCTTCCTCGCCGCCATCCGCGCGGCGGGCAAGCGCGTGGTGCTGATCACCAACGCGCACCGCGACTCGCTGTCACTGAAGCTCGAACGCATCGAACTGGCACCCTACTTCGATCGCCTGATCAGCTCCCACGACTACGGCTTCGCCAAGGAGCACCAGCAGTTCTGGCATGCCCTGCAGCAGGATCTCGCCTTCGACCCGGCGCGCAGCCTGTTTATCGACGACAGCCTGCCGGTGCTGCGCAGCGCCCGCGCCTACGGCATCGGCCACCTGCTGGCGGTGCGCGAGCCGGACAGCCGCCAGGGCCCGAAGGACACCGAAGAGTTCGCCGCGGTGGAGGATTACCGCGAGCTGCTGCCCTGATCCTTGAAACCTAAGCTGTGAGGCGTGAGCGGCGCTACTGAAAACGACCTGGCGCTGTCCAGGCTCGGCATCCCGGCAATCCTCATTAGACGCCCGCGCCCGACGGGCTTAGGCTAGGCCAATACGCCGTATACAGAGACGCCCCCATGTCACGCGCCGCACTCACTCCCCCCGCCACTCAGGCCGCCGACTCGCCCACGCACGACGGTGAGGTCTACGCCTACGCCGAACTGGGCGCGCCTAGGGTGCTGGCCGATGCCGTACTGGCCGAGGAGTGCGCGCTGGCCATCAGCTACAACGGCATCAGCCATGCGGTGATGATGGTCTCGCCCTCGACGGTGGAAGACTTTATCGCCGGTTTCAGCCTGAGCGGCGGCCTGGTCGATTCGATCGACGAGATCTACGACATCCGTCTCAAGCGCAGCGGCGCCGCCCTGAATGCCGAGGTCGACATCAGCAACCGCGCCTTCTGGGCGCTCAAGCAGCAGCGCCGGCAACTGGCCGGCACCAGCGGTTGCGGCCTGTGCGGCGTGGAAGCGCTGGAGCAGGCGCTGCCGCAACTCAAGGTATTGCCCGGCAGCGCGCTGCCACCCGCCAGTCATCTGGACAACCTGCGCGAACGCATCGGCGCCGCCCAGCAACTGGCCCGGCACAGCGGCGCCCTGCACGCGGCGGTGTTCGTCGATAACCAGGGCGAGGTGCGCCTGTGCCGCGAGGACATTGGCCGGCACAACGCCCTGGACAAGCTGATCGGCGCCCTGCTGCGCGAACGCATCGAGCGCCATAGCGGCTTCGCCGTGGTCACCAGCCGCTGCAGCCTGGAGCTGATCCACAAGGCCGTGCGCGCAGAGATCGGCACCCTGGTCAGCCTCTCCGCGCCAACCAGCCTGACCGTGGACTGGGCACGCAAACACCGCCTCAACCTGATCCACCTGCCCCATCGCAGCGCACCACGGGTGTACAGTCCGGCGCCAGAGCCACTCGCGGCCCCGCCCGCCTCGGCTCGATGAGCAACCACCACCGCCTGCGGTGAACGCAAGCCCGACCCCAGGCCCCGGGAGGGTTTAGCCCGAGGTATAGGCGCCGGCGGCGTAGGTCAGCTCGTAGCTGTGGCTGTAGATCTCCAGGATGTTGCCGAAGGGGTCTTCCATGTAGACCATGCGGAACGGCTTCTCGCCAGGGAAGTACTCACGCACTGGCATGCGCTGCTTACCGCCGGCGGCGACCACCTTGGCGGCCAGGCCCTCCACATCGGGATCCTGGACGCAGAAGTGGAACACCCCACTCTTCCAGTATTCGAAGTTGTTCTGCGGCTTCTCGGCGTTGCGGAACTGGAATATTTCCACGCCGATGCGGTCACCGGTGGCCAGGTGGGCGATGCGGAACGAGCCCCAGCCGGCACCGAATACGTCGGTGCACATGACGCCGATGGCCGAGTCGTCTTCGCTGATGGTGGTCGGCGGCATGATCAGGTACCAGCCCATGACCTCGGTGTAAAACTTCACAGCGGCGTCGAGATCGGTGACCGACAGGCCGATGTGGGAAAAGCTGCGCGGATAGACGCTGGACATGAACAGAGCCTCTTGATGAGTGAAAGATGGCCAGTCTAGACACGCCAATCCATAATCAAAATAATCGTCAGATTATGGTTTTAATAAGAGATCGTTATGCTTAACCCGCAATGGCTGCGCACCTTCGCCGCCCTCGCCGAGCAGGGCAATTTCACCCGCACCGCCGAGCGTCTGGACCTCACTCAGGCCGCCGTCAGCCAACATGTGCAACGCCTGGAGGAACGCCTGGGCCCGCTGCTGATCCGCCGCCCGCGCCAGCTCGAACTGACGCCCGCCGGCCGTGCCCTGCTCGACTACTGCGCCGAAGTCGGCGCCGCCGACCAGCGCTTGCAGCAGCGGCTGTCCGAGGCCGACGCCGAGCAGGGTGAGATCGGCCTGATCAGCCCGGGGAGCATTGGCCTGGCGCTCTATCCCCATCTGCTCGAACTGCAGCAGGCGCATCCGGGCCTGAGCATCCGCCATCGCTTCGCCCCGGACCGCGAAGTGCTCGAAGCGGTGCTGGAGAACCGCTTCGAACTCGGGCTGGTCAGCCTCAAGCCGGACGACCCGCGCCTGAGCGTCAGCCGCTTCGCCGAGGAGCCGCTGGAGCTGGTGGTACCGGCCGGCGCACAGGTGCACGACTGGGCCGATCTCGAACGCCTCGGTTTCATCGACCACCCGGATGGTCTGGCCATGGCCGGGCGCCTGCTCAGCCGGTGCTTTCCCGGTGGCCCAGGCGTGCGCAGCCTGCCCTGCCACGGTTTCACCAACCAGATCGGCCTGATCCTCGAACCTGTGGCCCACGGCCTGGGCTTCACGGTGATTCCGCGCTATGCGCGCCTGGCGTTCCCACGGCAGGACGCCATCCAGGTGATAGCGGGAACACCTGCGGTGGTCGACACCCTGTGGCTGCTGCACCGCGCGGAATGGCCACTGTCAGCCCGCGCCGAGCTGCTCTTGCAGCGAGTTAGCTCGCACTTTTCGATGGCCCCTCCTCCACTCTGAGGCCGGAGCCAGCGGCTCCCGAGGCCTAAACCCTCGCCTTCCCAGACGACAAAAAGCCCGCGCGATGCGGGCT
>JBFKAF010000475.1:0-3197 GCA_041621735.1 Pseudomonas sp. | reverse complement strand
CTGGCGCAGGAAGTCGGGGCCTTGCTGACCTATGAGGCGACCAAGGATCTGCCCCTGGAAAGCTACGAGATCGAGGGCTGGTGCGGCGCGGTCCAGGTCGAGAAGATCTCCGGCAAGAAGATCACCGTGGTGCCTATCCTGCGCGCCGGTATCGGCATGCTCGACGGCGTGCTCAGCCTGATTCCCGGGGCCAAGGTCAGCGCCGTGGGCGTGGCGCGCAACGAACAGACCCTGCAGGCGCACACCTACCTGGAGAAGCTGGTGCCGGAGATCGACGAGCGCCTGGCGATGATCATCGACCCGATGCTCGCCACTGGCGGCTCCATGGTCGCCACCATCGACCTGCTGAAGAGGGCCGGCTGCAAGGAGATCCGCGCCATGGTGCTGGTCGCCGCGCCAGAAGGCATCCAGGCGGTGGCCGATGCCCACCCGGACGTGACCATCTATACCGCCTCCATCGATGAGCGCCTGAACGAGCACGGCTACATCATTCCCGGCCTGGGCGATGCCGGCGACAAGATCTTCGGCACCAAGCAGAAGGACGCCTGAGCATGCAGGATCATATGCAGGACGCAACCTGGCGTCAGGCCCTGGCCGGCTCGCAAATGCTCTTCGTGGCCTTCGGCGCGCTGGTGCTGATGCCGCTGATCACCGGCATGGACCCTAACGTGGCGCTGTTCACCGCCGGACTCGGCACGCTGATTTTCCAGCTGGTGACCAAGAATCAGGTGCCGGTGTTTCTCGCCTCCAGCTTCGCCTTTATCGCCCCGATTCTCGCCGCGAAAAGCGACTTCGGCCTGCCCGCGACACTCGGCGGCCTGGTCGCCGCCGGCCTCATGTATACCCTGCTGGCCGGCGCGGTGCGCCTCAAGGGCACCGGCTTTATCGACCGTTTGCTGCCGCCGGTGGTGATCGGCCCGGTGATCATGGCCATCGGCCTGGGCCTGGCCCCGGTCGCCGCCAACATGGCGATGGGCAAGGCCGGCGATGCCAGTGCGCAGCTGGTGCCCTATGACGTTGCCTTGATGATTTCCCTGCCGGCGCTGATCACCACCCTGGTGATGGCCGTGATCGGCAGCGGCATCCTGCGCCTGGTGCCGATTCTCGCCGGCGTCGCCGTGGGTTATGGGTTGTCCTGGATGTTCGGGGTGGTCGACTTCGCCCCCATTGCCGCCGCACCCTGGCTGGCCGTGCCCAACTTCGTCGCCCCCGAGCTGCACTGGGGCGCCATTCTGTTCATGCTGCCGGTGGCCATCGCCCCGGCCATCGAGCATATCGGCGACGTGCTGGCGATCGGCACCGTGACCGGCAAGAACTACCTGAAGAAGCCCGGCCTGCACCGCACCCTGCTCGGCGATGGCTTGGCCACCTCGGCGGCCGGCCTGCTCGGCGGCCCACCGAACACCACCTATTCGGAAGTCACCGGCGCGGTGATGCTGACCAAGAACTTCAACCCCAAGGTGATGCTCTGGGCCGCAGTGATCGCCATGCTCCTGGCCTTTATCGGCAAGTTCGGCGCGGCCCTGCAAAGCATTCCGGTACCGGTGATGGGCGGCATCCTCTGCCTGCTGTTCGGCTCCATCGCGGTGGTCGGCCTGAACACCCTGATCCGCCACCAGGTCGACCTGTCCGAGGCGCGCAACCTGGTGATAGTCGCGGTGACCCTAGTGTTCGGCATCGGCGGCATGGTGATCGGCGCCGGCGACGTCAGCCTCAAGGGCATCTCGCTGTGCGGCATCATCGCCATCGCGCTCAACCTGCTGCTACCCGGCGGCCAGGGCTGGCGCAGTAAGGCGTTGAGCGAGGAACAATGAAAACTACTGCACTCGGCTATGCGGCGTTGAAACGTAGCGCAGCGGAGTAACAGCCGAAGGCTGGCCCGTAGGGCGAACGAAGTGAGTCAATCAGACTCAGAATGCTCATGTACTCCAGTACACTGCGCTTCTTCGCCTGATTTCGCCTTGCCTAGCCTTCGCTCGCTACGTTTTCGAACCGTCTGTTAACCCCCCGAACAAGATGCCCCGCCGAGTGCGGGGCTTTTTGTGTCGGCGAGGTTCGCTCAGGCCGGCTCGGCCGACCACTGCTGCAGGCGCACCACGCTCTCACGGTAGGGCTTGAGGCTCATGCTCAGCAGCAGGATCGAGCTGAAGACCGCAATGCTGGTGACGCTCAGCAGCGAGTAGCGCAGCGCCATGTCGTCGGCAAACACATAATCGGTCACCAGCGCCACGGCGGTCGGACCTATACCCAGACCGATCAGGGTGATGACGAACAGGTAGATCGCCGAGGCCTGGCCGCGCATGGAATTGGGCATGATCTCCTGGATCGCCGCAGGCGCCACGCCGAAGGGCATGCTCAGAAAGAACACCGCCGGCGCGACCAGGATCGCCGCCCAGAGCGCGCTTTCCATCAACGGGAAGGCCAGCACGAAGGGCGCAGCCCCCATGGCGGCATAGAGCCCGACGCGCATATTGGCGTCGCTGCTGCCGCGCCTGGCCATCAGGTCGGCCAGACGCCCGCCGAAGACGATGCCCAGGCAACCGAACACCGCGACGATGGCGCCATAGACGATGCCGACCTGGCCGGCGTCCCAGCCATAGGTACGGATGAAGAAGGTCGGAATCCAGGCCGCGCTGCCGTAACCGGCGAAGGCCAGGCCGGCGAAGCCGAAGTTGTGGCACAGCACGGTGCGTTTGTTGGCGCGGATATAGCGCCCGACATCGGCCAGCGGCACCGCTACTCCGGCGCCGACGCCACGCCGCGCCGGCTCCTTGACCGCCAGCATGAGCAGGGTGAACAGCACACCGGCGGCGCCAAGCGCGAGAAAGATCAATTGCCAGGGGCGCACTTCGCCGACTAGCGGCAGCAGCACGTCGCCTTGCGCCGAAGCCAGCTGGATAACCAGGCCGCCGAACAGAAAGGCCAGACCCGAGCCCAGGTAAACCCCCATCGAATAGACGCTGATGGCGGTAGCGCGGCGCTCGGCGGGAAAGCTGTCGGCGATCAGCGAATAGGCTGCAGGTGACAGCGCCGCCTCGCCGACCCCCACGCCGATGCGGCAGATCAGAAATTGCCAGTACAGCCTGGCCATGCCGCAGGCGGCGGTGGCCGCACTCCAGAACAGAATGCCGATGGCGATCAGCCCACGCCGGCTCCTGGTGTCGGCCAGACGTCCCAGGGGGATACCGCAGACGGTG
>JBFKAF010000474.1:0-3204 GCA_041621735.1 Pseudomonas sp. | reverse complement strand
CTGCGCGGTCCGGATGTGCTGGTCCAAGCCTTGCCGCGCGGCAGCAAGATCCTGGCTCAGGCTGGCGTCGCCGCAGAGCACGCCGTTGCTCAGGCCGCGATGGCGCTGGAGCCCGGCTATCAGCGCGCGCAACAAGGCCAGTTGGCCAATGTTCATCAGGATATGCCGCCGCCGTTGTCGCAGCAGGCGGCGATGCAGGCCGTAGAACAGCAGGGTCAGTCCGGCCAGGGCGGCAGTACCGGCGAGCAGGGGCAGTGAAAGTACGTGCAATCCAGGCATGGTGATTACCCCGTCAGATGGGCCAGATGATGGGCGATGGTGCGGGCCTGGTCGGCCGCCCGCAGGTTGTCGGCATTGCCCTGGCGGACGCGGTCGGCCAGCTGGGCAATCTCCGCAACGGCCTTGCCCTGTTGCTCCGTACTGACGGCCACCTGGTCCACCTGCTCGGTCAATTGCCGGGTGCACTGCTGCACCTGGTCGAGCAGCGTACGCACCGTTTCCGAACTGTCGGCGCTGCGGTGTGCCAGATCGGTCAAGCCTGCCACCTGCACCGTTGCACCCTGGATGTGCTGCTGCACCGACTCGATGTTGCGGCTGATTTCGGCCGCCGACTCCTGGCTGTGCAACGCCAGTCGGCGCACTTCATCGGCCACCACGGCGAAGCCACGGCCGCTCTCGCCTGCGCGGGCGGCTTCGATGGCGGCATTCAGCGCGAGTAGATTGGTTTGCGCGGCAATGCTGCGGATGGTGCCGGACATTTCATTGATGGTGTGCGAGTTGCTGTTCAGCTGCTGAATCAGGTCGTTGGTGGTGATGGCCTGCTGCGCCATTTCCGACACCTGCCGCACCAAATTGGTGAGTTGATCGATGCCATTGGCCAACTGCTCGCTGGCCAGCACGCTGCTCTGCCGCGACTCGTCGGCCAGTGCGGCCACCTGGACAATGCTCACATTCAATTGCTCTACAGCTGCTGCCGCCATACTGGCCGCCTCGCTTTGTCCCTCCGCGTTGCGGGTCACCAGCACGGCGCTGTGCTCGAGCTCTTGCGAAGAGTGGGATATTTCATCCAGGCGCTGTTGCAACAGCTGCTGCTGACGCTGCTGGCGATGCAGCCACTGCTGCAAACCACGGCCAAGCGGCTGTAGCAGCCGCCACTCGCCAGTGCCGGCTGGTTCCTCGGCGGCCGGCTGGGCGGAGTCCTCGCAATAGCGTTGCAGCTGCGCGACCTCCCGCCAGAGCAGCCACAGGCTGGAAATAGCCAGGTATGCCTGCACTGCCCATAACAACCCGGAGGGCCGCTCTGGAAAAGCCAGCGCGACGCCCCCTGCCGCCAGGGACATAGCGCACAGTGCGCGGATCATGCCGACGATGCCCAGTTCGCGCAGCAGCAGGAACGCAGGGTAGGTAAGCCACTTCATGAGTCCGATTCTCCAGCCAGTAGCCAAAAAAAACGCCTGAAGCCACCGCGAAAAAGCCGCAGCGGGTTCAGGCGCCTTTGCCTTGCAGGAGCGACCCTGCGGATGTGATCTGTTAGCGATGAGTACTAAGCAATAATGACGCCAGAGATAATCGGCACTCTCTAAAAATCGGCTTGCGAGCGCTCAGAACGGAACCCGGCGGCGCCAGCGCATGCGACATATTCGCAGCTGTCGATGGTGAAATGGCGCGGTTACACGGGCGCATCAAAAAGCGCCAAACACTCCGATTCTTGAGCGAAAGCCGCCCAGCAATGCAGGTCCAGACGCTGAAATGCCTCGCATGACTGGAGCAACCCGCGAGCGGGTGCCCACTGCTGGCGCGTGCCTCAGCAGCAACTGGCGGCAGACGACATGGCGCCCTGTTGGTCGAACGGCAAGCCGCCACCGCAGCCCTCGAACAGCCCGAAGTGACGGCTGAAATCGCCGATGAACTGGAAGTGCGCGGCGAAGCGGCTGTCTTTGAGCATGCGCCAGGTGTTACCGCAGACCGGGAAGACCCGACCGGTCTCGATGCGGTGATGCTTGTCCAGGACGAAGGCCGACGCACAACCGGGGATGCTGCCCCGGTAGATCACCGCCTGGCCGTAGTCCTCGCAGGCCGGCTCCAGATCGTCCAGCTTGAACAGGCGGTAGGTGGCGGAGAAGAACCGCGCAGCGCCGAGCTTCTCGGCCAGGGCCGGGTCGGTAATGCCGATCGGCTGATCCTCGACCAGGCGCGGGTCGGCGAAGCCATGGCGGCGCGCCAGGTTCTCGAAGTCATTCCAGTACAGGGCGCCACCCAGGCATTCGCCGTACAGCACTTCGTCCTGACGCAGTTCATCGGCCAGGCGGCGGTCGGCGTAGACATCGGAGAAATACAGCTCGCCGCCCGGCTTGAGCAGGCGATGGGCCTCGCGCAGCACGCTGTCCTTGTCCGGCGACAGATTGATCACGCAGTTGGAGACGATCACATCGAAGCTGGCGTCGGCCAGATCCAGGGCGGCCAGGTCCTCGATATAGCCCTTGCGAAACGCCACGTTGGCGTAGCCGAAGCGCTCGGCGTGGTAATCCAGATGGGCGTTGGCCACCTCCAGTTGCTCGCTGGTCATGTCCACCCCCAGCACCGAGCCCTCCGGCCCGACCACTTGCGCCAGCACATAGCAGTCGCGCCCCGAGCCGCTGCCCAGGTCGAGTACCCGGCAGCCCTCAAGCAAGGCCGGCGCGACCAGGCCGCAGCCGTAGTAGCGCGCGCTGACCTCGGGATGCACCTTGGCCAGCAAAGGCTTGAGCCAGGCCGGCATGGTGGAAACATCGCAGCAAGCGCTGGTTTTCAGATCCCCGCTGTTCTGCAGGACCTTGCCGTAGTAGTTCTGTACCGATTCGTGCATGAGTAACCTCTGTGCCTGGATGCAATCCTGTGATTGCCCGTATCAATCAGACCTGAGCCGATCGGGGGATCGCTCGATTTGAGCTGTGAGTGACACATTCAAAAAAACGCCCCTAAGAATTAGTGCACTCGCGCCTATCGGGTTCGCCGTGCGGGCGACTAACCTTCAGCCGTGCTCGCCATGAATAGCTCAATCACCGTAAGCAATTCTTGCTGCGCCATGCCAGCCTTGGTCTGGGTGCGCAGGCCGCTCATCACACAGTGCATGTACAGCGCGCGCGCAGCAGGCTGTTGCGCGTGCGACACCAGACCGGCGTCTTGCGCCTGCTGAAAGGCCTGCTCGAACACCCCACGAAAACG
>JBFKAF010000473.1:0-3218 GCA_041621735.1 Pseudomonas sp. | reverse complement strand
CTGGACGTGGCGCCGCATACCCTGATTCCCCGTCCGGACACCGAACTGCTGGTGGAGGCCACGCTGGCGCTGCTGCCGGCCACGCCAGCGGCGCTGCTCGATCTCGGCACCGGTACCGGCGCCATCGCCCTGGCACTGGCGGCCGAACGGCCAGCCTGGCACTTGACCGGCGTGGATCGAGTAGCGGATGCGGTGGCCCTGGCCGAACGCAATCGGCTGCGCCTGCAGTTGGCCAATGCGGCGTTCTGTCAGAGCCACTGGTTCAGTGCGCTGGCCGGCCGGCGTTATCGGCTGATCGTCAGCAACCCGCCCTATATCGCCGCGGACGACCATCATCTGGCCCAGGGCGATGTGCGCTTCGAGCCGAGTAGCGCACTGGTCGCCGGGGCGGATGGTTTGGACGATATTCGGCAGATCATCGAACAGGCGCCGGACTATCTTGAGTCGGGTGGCTGGTTATTGCTCGAGCACGGCTTCGAGCAGGCCGCGGCGGTGCGCGAGTTGCTCGGCCTGCGCGGCTTTGTCGCGGTGGCCAGCCGGCGTGACCTGGGTGGCCATGAACGTATCAGTCTAGGGTGCTTCAATCATGAATGAGCAGGCGATGCTGAGTGATGACGAACTGCTGCGCTACAGCCGGCAGATTCTCGTGCAGCAGATCGATGTCGAGGGCCAGTTGCGCCTCAAACAAAGCCGTGCGCTGATCATCGGCCTCGGCGGTTTGGGCTCGCCGGTGGCGCTGTACCTGGCGGCCGCCGGGGTCGGCGAATTGCATCTGGCGGATTTCGACACGGTGGACCTGACCAACCTGCAGCGGCAGATCGTCCATGACACCCAGAGCATTGGCCAGAGCAAGGTCGATTCGGCGATGGCGCGCCTTGCGGCGATCAATCCGCAGCTCCACTTGCACGCGCACCGCAGTGCCCTGGATGCCGATTCGCTGGCCGCTGCGGTCGCCGCGGTGGATCTGGTGCTGGACTGCTCGGACAACTTCGCCACCCGCGAGGCGGTGAATGCCGCCTGCGTCGCCGCGGGCAAGCCCTTGGTCAGCGGCGCGGCGATCCGCCTGGAAGGGCAGCTCTCGGTGTTCGATCCACGACGTGCCGACAGCCCCTGTTACCACTGCTTATACGGTCACGGCAGCGAGGCCGAGTTGACCTGCAGCGAGGCCGGCGTAGTCGGGCCGCTGGTTGGCCTGGTCGGTAGCCTGCAAGCGCTGGAAGCCTTGAAGCTGCTGGCCGGCTTCGGCGAACCGCTGGTCGGACGTTTGCTGCTGGTCGATGCGCTCGGCACGCGCTTTCGCGAGTTGCGGGTCAAGCGTGACCCGGCGTGCAGTGTCTGCGGCAGTGTTCATGGCTAATAGTGCACCGATTGGGGTGTTCGACTCGGGCGTCGGCGGCCTCTCGGTGCTGGGGGAAATCCGCAGCCTGTTGCCCCATGAGTCGCTGCTGTATGTGGCCGACAGCGGCCATGTGCCCTATGGCGAGAAGAGCCCCGAATTCATCCGCGAGCGCTGTCGGCTGATTGCCGCGTTCCTGCTCGCGCGCGGCGCCAAGGCGCTGGTGCTGGCGTGCAATACCGCCACCGTGGCGGGAGTGGCCGAGTTGCGTGAGTTGTACCCGGAGCTGCCGATTATCGGCATGGAGCCGGCGGTCAAGCCGGCGGCGGCGGCGACCCGTTCCGGGGTGGTCGGCGTGCTGGCCACCACCGGCACCTTGAAGAGCGCTAAATTCGCCGCACTGCTCGACCGTTTCGCCAGTGACGTGCGGGTCATCACTCAACCCTGCCCTGGGCTGGTCGAGCGCATCGAAGCCGGCGAGTTGAACAGCAGTGCCACCCGCATGTTGCTCCAGGGATTGGTCACGCCACTGCTGGATCAAGGCTGCGATACCCTGATTCTCGGCTGTACCCATTACCCGTTCATCAGGCCGCTGCTGCGCGAGATGCTGCCCGATTCGGTCAGCCTGATCGATACAGGCGCTGCGGTGGCGCGGCAGCTGCAACGACTGCTCGCCGAGCGCGGGTTGCTGGCCGCCGGGCCGGCACGACCCGGTTGCTTCTGGTCCAGCGGCGAACCGTTGCAGATGCACGCCGTGTTGCCGCTATTGTGGGGCGAGGTGGTGCAGGTCGATCGGCTTTGACCGCGACTATTGCGCAGTGTTCGCGACCGTTCGACTTCCATTAAGAGTAAATATTTCTATACTCCCAGGCAGTTCGAAGTGGTTTTATCGTGATCTTCTGCAAAAGGATAATTACATGAAGAAGTTGTTTGCCGTTGCTGCGCTTGCAGCTTTGTCTATGGGGACTGCCGCTCAGGCCGCCGATGTGACCTTCGCCATTGGTCAGTCCGGTGATTCGACCATGGTCTATCGCGTGGGGACCCAGTTCGATTTCAGCAGCCGTTGGTGGCAGAGCGATGTCGGCCATCTGAGCGGTTACTGGGATGCCGGCTACACCTTCTGGGAAGGTGATGAAACGTCCAGTAATCACAGCCTGTCCTTTGCCCCGGTATTCGTCTACGAGTTCGCCGGTGACACGGTCAGGCCTTATATCGAAGCGGGCATCGGTGTGGCGGCATTCGCCCATACCGAGCTGGAAGACAATGACCTGGGCTCTTCCTTCCAGTTCGAGGATCGCCTCGGTGTCGGCGTGCGTTTTGCCGAGCAGGAAATCGGTGTGCGCGCGCTGCACTACTCCAATGCCGGCCTGAAGCAACCAAACGATGGTGTCGAGGCCTATACCCTGCATTATCGCTTGAGCTTCTAAGCGCCAGCCGGTCACGCCGCTAGGCACCGCCTTCGGCGCGTATCTCCAAGGCTGCAGTATGCAAAGAACGAAAAACCGGGTCGCGACCCGGTTTTTTTCTGCCTGCAATACAGCCGGATCAGCGATAGATAGTGCTCATGCCGCGGCGTTCGTCCTGGCATTCGACAGAACCCATCTCGAATTCGCGGCAGATCAACGGGCGCAGCTCGTAAATGCTGCAGCGCATGCTGTCGCGATCGAGCGCCGCGCACCAGCCGTCGTCCAGGCGCTGCATCACTTCGCCGCCCCAGTCGTCGGTGGCGATGAAGCGCGGCGGTACGCCGGTATCGGTAATCAGCATGACCTCCAGCTGGCAGCAGCAGGCGGCGCAGTTGGAGCAGCTCACGGCGGTTTCGCTGGTGAGCTGAGTGTGGGCGATGTGGTGGCGGTCGGTCATGCCGCGCAGTGTACGTCAG
>JBFKAF010000472.1:0-3233 GCA_041621735.1 Pseudomonas sp. | reverse complement strand
TCCGGGGTGTTCTGGCCGACCAGCTCTTCGCCCTGGTAGCGGATGCTGCCGCTGGACGCGCACGGCGTACCGCAGAGGGTCATCAACAGGGTCGATTTACCGGCACCGTTGGCCCCGATCAGGGTAACGATCTCGCCTTGGCGAACCTCGACGCTGACGTCATGCAGCGCCTGGATCTTGCCGTAGAAGGTGGAAACATTGTCGAAATACAGCATCAAGCTTCCCCCAGGTAGGCTTTGATCACGTCCGGATTGTCGCGAATCTGCTCCGGTGTACCGTTGGCCAGCGGGCAGCCTTGGTTGATCACGAAGATGTGGTCGGAAATGCTCATCACCAGCTTCATGTCGTGCTCGATCAGCAGCACGGTGACGTTGTGCTGGTCGCGCAGCATGCGGATCAAGGCCTTCAGGTCGTCGGTTTCGCGTGGGTTGAGGCCGGCGGCCGGCTCGTCGAGCATGAGGATGCGCGGGCGCGTCATCATGCAGCGAGCGATTTCCAGGCGGCGCTGCTGACCGTAGGCCAGGGTGCCGGCCGGACGGTTGGCGAACTCGGTCAGATTGACCTGCTCCAGCCAGTGCGCGGCGAACTCCATCGCCTGGCGCTCGCTCTTGCGAAACGCGGGGGTTTTCAGCAAGCCGGCGAGGAAGTTGGTGTTGAGGTGGCGATGCTGGGCGATCAGCAGGTTCTCCACCACGGTCATGTCCTTGAACAGGCGCACGTTCTGGAAGGTTCGCACCACTCCTTTGCGGGCGATCTTGTGCCCGGGCAGGCCCTCGATCTGCTCGCCGTTGAGGCGGATGTTGCCGCTGGTCGGCTGGTAGAAGCCGGTCAGGCAGTTGAACACCGTGGTCTTGCCGGCACCGTTCGGGCCGATCATCGACACCACTTGTTTTTCATTGGCGACCAGGCTGACCCCGTTGACCGCCAGCAGGCCGCCGAAACGCATGGACAGGCCGCTTACTTCGAGAATCGGGCGGCTCATGGTTTCAACTCCAGGTGCGGGCGCTGCATGGGCATCAGGCCCTGGGGGCGCCAGATCATCATCAGCACCATCAGGGCGCCGAACATCAACATGCGGTATTCGCTGAACTCGCGCATCAGCTCCGGCAGCAGGATCATCACCACGGCCGCGAGGATCACCCCGAGCTGCGAACCCAGGCCACCCAGTACGACGATGGCGAGGATGGTTGCCGACTCGATGAAGGTGAAGGACTCCGGCGTCACCAGACCCTGGCGGGCGGCGAAGAAACTACCGGCGAAACCGGCGAAGGTGGCGCCCAGGGTGAAGGCCGACAGCTTGATCACGGTGGGGTTCATACCCAGCGCGCGGCAGGCGATCTCGTCCTCGCGCAGGGCTTCCCAGGCGCGACCAAGCGGCATGCGCAGCAGACGGTTGATCACAAACAGGGTGATCAACACCAGCAACAGGGCGATCAGATAAAGGAAGATTACCTTGTTGATCGACTGGTAAGTCGTGCCGAAGAACTCGTGAAAGGTCTGCAGGCCTTCTGCCGCGCGGCGCTCGAAGCTCAGACCGAACAGGGTTGGCTTGTCGATGTTGCTGATGCCGTTGGGGCCGCCGGTCAGCCAGGTCATGTTGCGCAGCAGGATGCGGATGATCTCGCCAAAGCCGAGCGTGACGATTGCCAGGTAGTCCCCGCGCAGGCGTAGCACCGGGAAGCCCAGGATAAAGCCGAAGAACGCCGCCATCAGTCCGGCGATCGGCAGGCACACCCAGAAGCCCAGGCCATAGTAATACGAGAGCAACGCATAGCTGTAAGCGCCGACCGCGTAGAAGCCGACGTAACCCAGATCGAGCAGGCCGGCCAGGCCGATCACGATGTTCAGGCCGAGGCCGAGCATCACGTAGATCAGGATCAGTGTGGCGATGTCGACTGCACCACGACTGCCGAAGAACGGCCAGGACAACGCGACCAGTACTAGTGCGAGAATGAACCAGCGTTGCGTCGACGGCTGGGTGAGGAAGTCGCTGGCTTGGCTCGGCATGCGAGGCAATTTGGGCGCATGGGACCAGGCCGTACCCAATTGGCTGCGAAACAGCTGCCAAAAGAACATGGCGATGGCGCCCGCAGCTATGGCCCACAGCGCGGCGGAACTGGCGCCCTGGACTTCCAGCTTGATGCCGACGATGGTCAGCTTCAGGCCGAGCACCGGGTAGGCCACGGCCAGCACCAAGAGGGCGCTGAAGAAGGCGATCTTGAGGTTTTTCGTAATTGCAGAACTCATACTTTTTCAACCTCCGGACGGCCAAGAATGCCGGTCGGGCGGAATAACAGCACTAGTACCAACAGGCTGAAGGCCACCACGTCTTTGTATTGGTCGCCGAAAATGTCGGCGCCGAAGGCCTCGGCCACGCCGAGTACCAAGCCGCCGAGTACGGCGCCTGGGATGCTGCCGATGCCGCCCAATACCGCGGCAGTAAATGCCTTGATGCCGGCGAGGAAGCCCAGGTGCGGGTTGATCACACCGTATTGCATACCCAGCAGCACAGCCGCCACCGCGGCCAGAGCGGCGCCGATGACGAAGGTCAGAGCGATGATGTTGTTGGTGTTGATGCCCAACAGGTTGGCCATCTTCAAGTCTTCGGCACTGGCGCGGCAGGCGCGGCCAAGACGTGAGCGGGAGATGAACAGCGTCAGACCGACCATCACCAGGAAGGTGACGACGAAGATCAGCACTTGAATGTAGGAAATAACCACACCATTCATGGTGCTTTCACCGAACACGAAGTTGCCCGGCAGCGGATTGGGAATGGCTTTGTCCTTGGAATCCTGGGACAGCAAGACCAGGTTCTGCAGAAAGATCGACATGCCGATCGCAGAGATCAGCGGGATCAAACGGTTGCCGCCGCGCAAGGGGCGATAGGCGACTCGTTCGATGCTGTAACCATACGCACTGCAGACGATAATGCTGCCGGCGAAGGCCGCGATCATCAGGATCGGCAAGCTGTTGATGCCGAACATGGCCAGCCCGGCAATCACGATAAAGGTGATGTACGAGCCAATCATGTAAACCTCGCCATGGGCGAAGTTGATCATGCCGATGATGCCGTAGACCATTGTGTAGCCGATGGCGATCAGGGCATAAGTGCTGCCAACGGTCAGACCGTTAACCAGCTGTTGCAGGTAGTGATAAAGATCAGGCATTGCCTAACTCCTGGGCGCGTCACGCAAGGCGGCGCTTGTGGCGCAGCGTGAGACCGGAATTCTTTC
>JBFKAF010000471.1:0-3237 GCA_041621735.1 Pseudomonas sp. | reverse complement strand
GAACGAGATCATCAGCAAGCAGATGGGCTTATAGGTCCTTCAGTGTATTTTGGCATTGGGGCCCTATGGCGCGAGAGCCTGGTCGAACGGCTGTACCGCGACAACCGCATCCTGTCGATCGGCGGCGGCTCGCGGGAGATCATGAACGAGATCATCAGCAAGCAGATGGGCTTATAGGTCCTTCAGTGTATTTTGGCATTGGGGCCCTATGGCGCGAGAGCCTGGTCGAACGGCTGTACCGCGACAACCGCATCCTGCCGATAGGCGGTGGCTCGCGGGAGATCATGAACGAGATCATCAGTAAACCGGTGAGGCCATAGGTGCAGAGCGAAGGGCCTCGCGGTGCACATTGGAGCATGGACGGTGTCTTGAGCGTCGATGGTCTACGCCTGTGCGGTCAGTCATTTGCGGTCTGACTTGCTTACATGAACAGATTGATGTAATTTTTCATGAAATTAATAATAAATAATTTCATTTCCTATGTTCCAGCAATCCACTCAGCACCTCCGTACCTATTACTCCGCTAGCTGCCGTGAACTGATGCGCGAGCGCCCGCCGTTGCAGGGGGCGCAGAGCACCGAAGTGCTGATCATCGGTGCCGGCTTCAGTGGCCTGCATACCGCGTTGCGCCTGGCGTTGGCCGGCAAGCGGGTGATCCTGCTCGAGGCCAGTCGAGTTGCCTGGGCGGCTTCCGGGCGTAATGGCGGTCAGGCGATTCTCGGCTGGTCGTGCGATATGCCGCCCCTCGAGAAAGCGCTGGGCCTGGAGCGCGCGCGCAGGTTGTGGGACAGCATGCGCTGGGCCGCCGATGAGATCCGCGCCCTGCCTGAACGGCATGGCTTCGACTGCGACTATCGCCCGGGCCATTTATGGACCTCGGTGATGCCGCGCCGGGTGGCTCTTCTCCACGAGTGGCAGGAGCAGGCCGGCCATAAATGGGGGCATGACCAGTTGCGCTTCGTGCCCCGTCAGGAGCTGCCCGCGTGGGTGGCCACCGAGCGTTACCAGGCCGGGTTGTTCGATCCTTTGGGTGGCCACCTCAATCCATTGAAACTGGCCCTGGGCCTGGCCGAGGCCATTGAGCGGGCGGGCGGGTCTATCCATGAGCAGAGTCGGGCGCTGCGCTATGAGCGACATGACGGCGGCTACCGGGTAGAAACCGACAGCGGTAGCGTGCAGGCAGAGGTATTGGTGCTGGCCTGCAACGCTTATATCGATCGCCTGGATCCGGACCTGGCGCGGCGTATCCTGCCGGTGGGCAACTACCAGGTCGCCACTGCGCCTCTGGGGGCGCAACAGGCCGAGGCGCTGCTGCCACGCAATGTCTGTGTGACCGATAACCAGTTCGTGCTCGACTATTTTCGCCGGACTCCGGACCACCGCCTGCTGTTTGGCGGCGGTTGCAGCTACCTGGGCGGTTTACCCAAGGACATGGCCGCCGCTACCCGGCCCTTCCTCGAACGGGTGTTTCCGCAGTTATCCGGGGTCGAGCTGGAGTTCGCCTGGGGCGGGCACCTCGACATCAGTCTGCAGCGTACTCCGGATATCGGCCGCGACGCCGACCGTTACTGGCTGCAGGGCTATTCCGGGCACGGCGTGCTACCGACCTTGGCCGGCGCGCGCGCGGTGGCCGATGCGATTCTGGGTAACGATGACGACCTCAAGCTCTATCAAAGTCTGCGCAACCCGGTGTTTCCGGGTGGCGAGCGCCTGGCCGCGCCACTGGAAGCGCTGGGCAAGGCCTGGTACCGGCTGCGTGATTTCATCTGACAAGGGCAATCATCATGGACAAGCAGGAAGAAATAGCGGCGCTGGCGATCCTCATCCATGACCTGCGCAAGCACAAGAAGATGACCCTGCGTGACCTGGCCGAACGTATCGGCCGCTCGGTGGGCTTCTTGTCACAGGTCGAGCGTGGCCTGTCGTGGCCGACCGTGGCCGACCTCACCGCCATCAGCGAGGCGCTGGATGTCCCCACCACCTATTTTTACAGCCTGCCTAAACCCAAGGCGCTGTCCTGGGTCACTCGCCCAGAGGAACGGCGCACCCTGTACTTCGCCAACGGTATTACCGACATCCTCGCCTCGCCGAAAATGTCGGCCGCCTTTTCCATGCTCGAAAGCCTGCTCGAGCCTGGTGCCAGTAGCGGTGAACGGCAGATGAGTGACCGTTCGCAGCAGGGCGGTTATGTCCTGGAGGGTGAATTGACCCTGTGGGTCGGCGCGGATGAGGAGTGCGCGACCTTGCACGTGGGCGATGCCTTCCAGGTGCCCAGCTATGCCCAGTGTCGTTATGCCAATCAAAGCGACAAACCGACCCGCGTGCTCTGGGTTTACACCTGATCAACCTATCCATTCCTGCAAGGAAACTAGTGATGAACGCCGCCTTTCCCGACGTGCTGGCCGAGGTTCGCGCCTTCCGCAAGAACCATCCCGAGGTGCGTTTTGTCGATCTGATCTGCCTGGATATTCCAGGGCATTTCTACGGCAAACGCTACCCGGTGGACATGCTGGAAAGGGTCGCCGCCGGCAGCGCCCTGAAACTGCCGCAGAACTGTGTGCTGCTCGGCGCCCAGGGCGGCCTCTACGAAATCGGCGAGTACTGTTTTCATGACGGCGACCCGGATGCGCCGCGTCGACTGATTCCCGGCACCTTGAAAGCGGTGACCTGGGAAGCGCAGCCGCTGGGGCAGATGCTGATCAGCTCCGATGGTACCGCGGCGCCCATCGAGTTCGAGCCCCGCGAAGTGCTGGCGCGGGTGGTCAAGCGCCTGCGTGACAAGGACATCTGTCCGGTGGTGGCCTTCGAACTGGAGTTCTACCTGTTCGATAAGGCGCTGGAAAAAGGATTGCCGCAGTTCCCACGCGATGAGCTGAGTGGCGATCTCGACGACCAGCCGAATATGCATATCGAACGCCTGTCGCGCTTCGCCCCGGTGCTGGACGATATGGTCGCAACGGCTCGGCTGCAGGGCATAGACGCCACGGTGATCACCGCCGAGTTAGGCCCCGGTCAGTTCGAGATCAACTTCGGCCACTGTGAGGACCCCTTGCAGGCCGCCGATTGGTCGGCGCTGTTCTGCCGCAGCACCCGCGGCGTAGCACTCAAGCATGGCCAGCGTGCCAGCTTCATGGCCAAGCCCTACCTGCAATACCCGGGCAGCGGCATGCATGTGCACATCAGCCTGTATGACCGGGCTGGGCACAACTTGCTGGCGCAGGATGAGCAGCGCCCGCT
>JBFKAF010000470.1:0-3241 GCA_041621735.1 Pseudomonas sp. | reverse complement strand
GGGCATGCAGGATAACGCTTTGCAGGTCATCGCTCAGCTGGATGCTTTCGACCTTGCCGACCTCCAGCCCCCTGTAGCGAATCGCCGTACCCGGGCTCAGGCCATCGCCGCGCGCCAGACGCAAGGTTATCGCCTGACCGCTTTGTAGGGCACTCTCGCGGCTCTGGTACAGATTGAAACGCTGCACCCGCCTGGTCGCGACCGGCGCCTCCAGGTCGCTGGTCTCGAAGGCGATGCCGCCCGCCAACAGGGTTTGCAGCGACTCGCTCTTCACCTCGACCCCGGATAGACCGCCGCGCAGGGTAATGCCGCTGGCGTTCCAGAAGCGCGTGCTGCTATTCACCAGCTGGGCGTATTCCGGCTCGATATGCACACCGAAGGCTACCTGCCGCCTGTCGCGCGACAACTGCACGCTTTGCACCGAACCGACTTTCACCTGGCGATAGAGGATCGGACTGCCGACCTCTAGCGAGCCGCGATTGTCGCTAAACAGCACCAGATGCAGGCCTGGCGCATCCAGGTTCAACGGCGGCGCCTTTGGCCGCGCCTCAAACTCGCGCTTGGCCGCACCGCCCTTTTCCCCGGGGCGCACGGCGATGTAATTGCCTTTGACCAAGGCCTCCAGACCGGTGATGCCGGCCAGCGAGATCGAAGGTTTGACCACCCAGAACTCGGTGCCTTCGACCAGGTAGTCCTCCGTGCGCGGGTCGAGAGTCAGTTCGGCGGAGGCCCCAGTGAGGTCATCGTCGACTTTCAGTGTCTTCAAGGTGCCGGTCTGAATGCCGTTGTACAGCACCGGCGTGCGTCCCGCCTGCAGCCCCTCGAAATCGCTCAGTTTAACCAGCACCTTGATACCGGCCTGGGCTGCATCGAAATCCTCGTAGAGGCGAAAGGCAATGCGCGGATCGGTCGGTGGGCTGTCGTGGCGGTGCTCCGGGGTGGCGAAAGCGATACCACCCGCGACGATGCTGGCCAGCGACTCGCTGCGTAATTTGAAGCCCGACAGATCGGCATCGATGCTGATGCCGCTGGCGTTCCAGAAACGCGTATGTTTGCGCACTAGGCTGGCATACGCCGGCTCGATGAACATCTTCACCTCGACCGTGCTCTGGTCCTTGGCCAGGGCGTAGCTTTTCACCCGCCCTACCTGGATCTGTTTGTAGAACACCGGGCTGTCCCGGCCCAACGAGCCGAGGCGCTCGGCCTTCAGGGTCAAGTGCAGCCCTGGCTCAGCGTCCGACAGCGGTGGCGCTTCACTGAGAGCGGTGAATACGCGGGTCGGCTCGCCTTCGCCCGGGCTGGCGGTGATGTAGTTGCCCGACACCAGGGTCTCCAGGCCGGTAATCCCGGCCAGACTGACGCTCGGCTTGACCAGCCAGAAACGCGTGCCCGAAAGCAGGTGCGGCCCGACTTCCTTGTCCATTTCCACTGTGGCGATAACGCCGCGCTTCTCGCCGCTGTCGTCCAGAGCCAAGCCGATTACCTTGCCGATCGGCATCCCCTTGTAGATGACCTCGGTCTTGCCCGCCTGGATACCCGCCCCGCTCTCGAAAATCACCTGGATCTCGATCCCGGCCTGACTGTAGGCGCGCCAAGCCAGCCAGGCACCGATCAGCAAGGCGATCAGGGGCAGGACCCAGATAGCCGACCAATTGGAAGCCGGGCGGGTTTTAGCCAGGGGCAGGTCATTCATAGTCGTCGTCCGACTCCGTATTGTCCCAAATCAAGCGGGGATCAAAGGTCAAGGCCGCCAGCATGGTCAGAATCACCACGCTAGCGAAGGCTACTGAGCCGGCGCCCGGCTCGATGCTTGCCAGGCTGCCGAACCTGACCAGTGCCACCAGAATGGCAATAACGAAGATGTCCAGCATCGACCAGCGTCCGATCCACTCGATGAAACGGAACATGAAGATACGCTGGCGCGCAGACATCGGCTGGTGGCGCTGCACGGAGTAGAGCAGGAGGGCGATGCCTACCAGCTTGAAGGTCGGCACCAGGATGCTGGCGACAAACACCACCGCCGCGATCGGCAGCATGCCCAGGTTCACCAGAGTTACCACCCCGGACATGATGGTATCTGACTGCCCCTGACCGAGCGAATTGACGGTCATGATCGGCAGCACGTTGGCCGGGATATAAAGGATCGCCGCGGTCAGCAACAGCGCCCAGGTACGCGCCAGACTGTTCGGTCGACGTGCATGCAGGAGTCCGCCGCAACGTGAACAATGCTGCTTGCCCGAACTCGCCTCCTGGCGATTCAGCTGGTGGCATTCGTGGCAGAGAATAAACCCGGCATCAATCGCGCGCATGCTCATCCTTCCCCGACAATGCTTCCCAAATCTGATGCGGTGACATGGTCACCTCCAGCCAGACCTGAGTCAGCAGTAGCGCAATAAAACACAGTAAGCCCAGGCCCAGGCTGAGGTCTGCCAGATCGGCCAATTTAACCATGGCGACCAAAATACCCATCAGATAGACCTCGAGCATGCCCCAGTCCCGCAGGTGGTGATAGATGCGGTATAGCAATAAGCCACAACCATGGCCGAAATTTAGGCGAATGCTCAACAACACCACGAGCTGACACAGCAACTTGAGCAGGGGCACAGCCATACTGCAGAGAAAAACCACTACGGCGACGCCCTGCATACCGCTGTCATACAGACCGAGCACCCCACTCCACAGCGTGTCTTCGGTGGTCTGTCCAAGCAAATGGAGGTGCATGATCGGCAGGAAATTCGCCGGCACGTAGAGCAACAACGCGGCAATCACCAACGCCAGACTACGACGCACTACCTGATGGCGATAGGTATATAACTCATAGCCACAACGAGGGCACCCCACACGCTCACCCACCGTGCAATCTGGTTTGCGCATCAACAGATCACATTCGTGGCAGGCGATCAGCTCCTCTACAGGCAGCTCCGGTAGTGGCTGAGGGTCGGCCGAATCACACATAAGCGGGCTCTCGGAAGAATGAGTCTATTCTAGACGAGCCGAACAGGCGAAGTATGGAAAGCGCTCTACAATCCCCACCCTTGTCATGACAAGGCGTCTGTAGCGGTCAAGCCATGAGCCCTACCGAGGCTCTCTGAGTATTTCTGCGCCCAAAGACAAACCCCCAACCGGCGCGAGCCGATTGGGGGTTTGGTGTTAGGCGCTTGACGATGACCTACTCTCACATGGGGAAACCCCACACTACCATCGGCGATGCATCGTTTCACTACTGAGTTCGGGATGGGAT
>JBFKAF010000469.1:0-3249 GCA_041621735.1 Pseudomonas sp. | reverse complement strand
CTCGATAGCTTCTTGCGCATTCATTTGTTTCTCCTCGGTTTTCATGGGCGGGGCAAGCCCGCCCGACTGTTGCACAACCGCTCAGGCAGGTTGCCGTTGGGCCGCGACCAGCGCTGCCGGCCGCAGCCAGAGCAGGGTCAACGGGCCGATGATGGAACAGGCCAGGCAGCACAGCAGTACTGCCGAATAGCCCTGGTAGGCGTCATAGAGGCGGCCAAACAACACCGGCATCAGCCCCGAAACGATGGTAACCAGCGCCAGGTGCAGGCCGAAGATCCGCGCGTACTCACGCAGCCCGAAATAACGCGCCATAAGAAACGCCGCCAGGTCGAACTCCGCACCGGCGCTGGCACCTATGCACAGGGTGGCGAGCACCAGTAGCGCCATGCTCTGCACGCCGCCGAACAGGAAGATCGCACAACCGATGGCCGGCAGCGCCAGGCTGACCGCGGCGACCAGGATCGGCGGATAGCGGTCCAGCAGATAGCCCACCAGCAAGCGCCCGGCGATGATGGAAACGCCGAAACTGCTGAATATCTGGCTCGCCGCCTGGGCGGAAAGCCCCTTGCTCTGCAGCATCGGCACGATATTGGTGACCATGCCTACGGTCAGGCACACCGACAGGATCAGCGCGATATTGAAACTCCAGTAGGCCGGCGAGCGCAGCGCCTGAGCAAAGCTTAAACCGCTCAACTGGGGTGCCACCTCGCCTCTCGCTGGCGCGCCCGACTCGACCTCGCTCGGCATCCGCATCCACGCCAATGCCATGGGCAGGGTGAACAGCAACGGCAACGCGGCCAGGGTGAAAAAGCCCGCCTGCCAGCCGAACTGGGCGATCAGCCGCACCAGCAGCGGCGGCAGCACCACCGCCATCAGGCCGGTACCGCAGAGAATGATGGCCAGGGCCAGGCCACGGTTGCGCTCGAACCACAGGTTGACCAATTGCGTCCAGGTGATGGCGATGGTCCCCGCGCAGACCAGCGGCATGGCGAAGTACGCCAGGTACAGCCAGCCGATGGAGTGCTCGATCCGGGTGATAGCCGCATAACCGATCACCTGCAGCATGATCGAGACGATCGCCACGCGCCGCAGGCCGAAGCGGCGATACAAGGGGCCGACCAGTTGGGTGGAGATCGCCACCCCGGCGAACAAGAAGGTGATCGACGCCTGCAGATCACCCCGACTCCAGCCGAAAGCCTGTTCGAGGGGAATCACCAGGGTGCCGAAGCCGTAGAGCAGGCCCACGCTGATGCTGGTACAGATGCCGGCGAGGCCGAGCAACAGCACACGCCAGCCGCGCTTGAATTCGCCGGTGTCGATGGCGGCCCTGGGGCGTGAAAGGGATGGGGCGGACATAGGGGACTCCTGGCGCCACCCGTCGTGCCGAGCGGGCGGCGCGATCTGGGCTCAATGCCCCTTGAGGATTTCTTCGACCTTCGGCAGGGTCACCATGGTGGCACCGCCGTCGACCAGCAGCGAAGTACCGGTGATGTAAGACGCCTCGTTGGACGTCAGAAAGAGCGCGGCCGAGGCGATGTCCGCCGACTGCCCCAGGCGCGGCACGGGGAAATGCTCGGCCAGCCGGTGCGGCAGTTCCTCGCCCAGGGTTTCGAGCATATGGTCGGTGCCGATCAGCCCCGGTTCGATCACGTTGACCAGAATATTCAAGGCCCCGAACTCCACCGCCAGACCACGCGCGAAGGCGTTCATGAACGCCTTGCTGGAACCGTAGGGAATCAGGGTCGGGGTGTACTTGCGATTGGCCTCGCCGGAGGAGATGAAAATGATCCGCCCCTTGTCCTGCGCCTTGGCCAGATGGGGTGCCGCGTCCTTGGCCAGCCAGAACAACGACTGGATGTTGCTGCGCACCAGGTGATCGAAGGTTTCATCCGCCATCTCGGTGATCAGCCCGTGAGCCGTATCGGCGGCGCAGTGCACCAGGATATCCAGTGCCCCGAAGGTCTCGACAGCGCCCTCGACCATGGACTTGACCGCCGCGCGATCGGCGATGTCGCCGCCCACCAGGCAGGCCTGCGCGCCGAGCGCGCGGATCTGCGCAATGGCTTCCTCGCCATACTTGCGGGTGCGGGCCGACACCACCACCCGCGCGCCCTCCGTCGCATAGGCCAGGGCGATGGCGCGGCCCATGCCACGCCCGGCACCGGTGACCAGCACCACCTTGTCTTTGAATCTCATCGACAGCTTCCTCTTATTCTTGTTCGTTAGGGCTCCCGCAACAGCCAGGCCGGCGGCAGCCCATAGTCGCAACGCCGCGGGGCTTTAGAGATCCCGGCCCGGCACGTTACGCGCCGAGCCGTTGCGCCGGTCGGACTCGCCCCAGCCCAGCCAATGCGAGGGCTCGCGGGTATCGCCGACCCGGCGCCAGCGTCCTTCCTGCTGCGCGGTGATCGGGAAGCCGCCGACGAAGTCGATCATTTCGCCCTTTTCGTCCGGCAGGAATTCCCACTCTTCCGTGCCATCCAGCACCACTTTGGCCGACTCCAGGAAGTAGCTGCCGTCCTTGTGCTTGGTCTGCCCTTCGATGTCGGTGGTGACGCGCACTTCGCCCTTGTCGTTGGCGAAGATGGCATAGCCGAGGTGGTCATGGCCGACCATGAAGGAGCCGGTATCCCAGCTGCCGTCCTTGTACACGGTGACGAACGACCACCAGATGACGTGCTTGTTGTTGTTGACCACCAGGTCCTTCTGGAAGTGGATGGCACCCCCCTCGGCCATGTAGAACTGGTCGAGCGCCATCGCCCCCTTCACCGGCTTGCCTTCGCAGATGCCGGCGAGTTCCCACAGTTGCGACACGTAGAACGTGCCCCACTCCACCCCCGGCAGGTACCACTGCAGGCCTGGGCCGAGCAGCCTGCCTTCCAGTTGGAACAGGCCATCTTCCTTCCAGGTCAGACGCTCGCTGTTGGCGGTGATCTCCCAGCCGTTGCCGGCCTCGCCCGGCTGGTTGGTCCAGCGCACGGTGTCGCCATCGAGGGTCTGCAGCGGCATGGGGGTCAGCGCCTGGCGGGCCATTTTCTCGTGGTCCATGCGCAGGTTGACGCCGTCGACGTGGTTGTTCAGGTAGAAGAACTTGGTCGGATTCGGCGTGCCGCCCGGGGCCATCAGCGAACGCACGAACGAATAGATATTGCCGTCCTCGTCGCGCACCGAGCCGAACGGCGAGGACTTGCTCAATTGCAGGCCGAAGAAGCCGCGGCTGCCGCCCATCGCGGCACCGCTGACCTGGTG
>JBFKAF010000468.1:0-3269 GCA_041621735.1 Pseudomonas sp. | reverse complement strand
GCGGGCGAGGGTATCGGTATCGACCGTCTGGTGATGCTGCTCACCGATGCGCCGTCGATTCGCGATGTGATCCTCTTCCCGCACATGCGTCCGGAGGCCTGAGGGTCTTGTTCAAGCCGCCTTCGGGCGGCTTTTTGTTGTCTGGAATAGAATATTCTGCCGACTGCGGCGCTCGCGTAGCGTCGAATACCCTGTCGTTGCTTCGATTGTATGAGAGGACTTGCCAATCGTGACCCCTTCGCCCGCTCATGACAGTGCCACTCGAGTGGCCAATACCGTCGCCGAAAGCGTTCAGTACCAGGGCCGCAAAGCCAGTCGTCAGGGCAGTGAACTGCGGCGCCAGGCGATTCTCGATGCGGCCATGCGCATCGTCGTGCGTGACGGCGTACGCGCGGTGCGGCATCGCTCGGTAGCGGCCGAGGCAGAGGTGCCGCTGTCGGCCACCACCTATTATTTCAAGCATATAGACGACTTGATCACCGACACCTTCGCCCAGTTCGTCGAGCGCAGTGCCGCTTACATGGCGGCGTTCTGGAGCAATACCGAGGGGCTGCTGCAGGAACAGGTCGGCAGGCTCGATGGCAGCGTCGAGGCGCGGCGCGATTTGGCTGACGAAATCGCCCGGCTGGCGGTGGAGTACGTCCGCCACCAGTTGCTCACCCGCCGTGATCACCTGTTGGCCGAGCAGGCGTTCCAACAGGAAGCCTTGATCAATCCGCGCCTGCATGAGCTGGTACGTGCCCATCGCGGCATTCTCCTGCAGGGAGTTATCCAGTTCTTCGAGGTACTCGGATCGCGGCAGCCGGAGCAGGATGCTCCGCTATTGACCGGAATCATTGCGCAAATGGAGTATCAAGGACTGCTCGACGGTATAGAACATCTGGACAATCAAGGTATGTTGACCATTCTTAAACGCTATATGCATCTGGTGTTGGGGTTGTGAGCCGTTGCGGGCTCGCCTCTGCGGTCCAATAAGGGAATAGCCGGTCTGTTAAGCCGGCACTACGCCGAATGGTTTGCACAAGGAGAGCGAAATGAATGTTTGGCGCTTAGCGGTCGCCATGTCCCTGCTGCTGTTGAGTGGCTGTCTGGTTACCTTCAAGGATCCGATTCCGGCCAACGAGGCGGCGCCGATTCCCTTGCTGGGGGAGTGGACGCGTAAGAACGAATGGGGCGAGCGGCTCTACCTGCAGATCAGCCGTGCCGGCTCCAACGTCTATAGGGCCAGAACCTATGTCGACAACCCGGACAACCTCGACAGCCTGGAAGAGTACAGTTTTACCGTGGCTCATCACGGACGTCGCTGGTACTTCTCGGCAGGTGTGCCGAGAAGTATGGGGGCTAATTTCGCCATCGCCGGCTTCGAGTTGACTCGCGATAACGAGTTGGTGATTTACAACCTGGACGTCGATCGTATCCTGCAAGAGCTTGAACAGGGTGTGCTTGAGGGCGAAGTGGTCGAGACAGTGCAAGGCGACGGCGTACTGGTCAGCAGTCCGCTATATAAGGTGTTTGCTTACCTGGACGATCAGGCCAATTCAGATGTGTTTATCGAAGTTGCGCGTTATCAGCGCGACGGCCAATAACCTGCACATTGCGGTGTAAAGAGGGACCGATGAACAGCCAAATAGAGCTGGACGAGTATCAACTGATCGTTCGCGCATTATCCGATCGGATTGTCGACGCGCAAACGCCGATTCGCGTGCTGGATGCGGTGAAGTGGGACGACAGCATTCGCGAGGGTTTTATCAAGCACAAGGGCAAGAAGTTGCCGGTGGTCGACCGTGCCTATTACGACAGCCGGCCGTTGGCCTTCGATGCGGCGGCGAAGAAGCTGGAATTCCAGAATATCGAGCGCGACGTTACCCGTCAGCTGGGCCAGTTCAACCCGGTTGGGCAGATCATGCGGCGCATGTGCCGTGAGTACCGCATGGTCATCCGCATGCTCGAGGCGCGCGGTACCGAGGACTTCGGCCTGATCTCGCAGGAACTGTATGGCGCGGCGTCCGATGCCTTCCATGCCGGTGATCCGACCCTGTCCGATCTGGGCCTGATGTTCTCCGACTACTTGAATAACATCGACAAGCGTGGCGATCTCGAGGACGAGCCAAAAGACCTCAGCGCCAAGCAGGCCGTCGATCTGCTGCAGCATCGCCTGAACAAGGTGTTTGGCGAGGCGGAAGAAACCATTCGGGTGTTCGAGTCCGATGGCATCCTCGCCGATGCCGCCGCCGGTGCCGATTACATCAAGATTCGCGCCGATGCTATGTTCAATCAGCGTGACGTCAAGGCCCTGGAGGTGCACGAAGGGCTGGTACACGTGGCGACCACCCTCAATGGCCTGAGTCAGCCGGTGTGCACCTTCCTGGCCAAGGGCCCGCCATCCTCGACCGTGACTCAGGAAGGTCTGGCGATTCTGATGGAGGTGATCGCCTTCGCCTCCTACCCGACACGCCTGCGCAAACTGACCAATCGCACGCGCGGCATCCATATGGCCGAGGAGGGCGCGGATTTTCTCCAGGTGTTCGAGTTCTACCGTGAGCAGGGCTTCAGTCTGGAAGACGGCTACAGCAATGCCAGTCGGGTATTCCGTGGCTCGACCCCGACCGGGCTGCCCTTCACCAAGGACTTGTCCTATCTGAAGGGCTTCATCATGGTTTACAACTACATCCAGCTGGCCGTGCGCAAGGGCAAGTTGGAACAGATCCCCTTGTTGTTCTGCGGTAAGACCACCCTGGAAGACATGCGCACCCTGCGCCAACTGGTCGACGAAGGCCTGGTCGCACCGCCGAAATACCTGCCCGAGCAGTTCCGCGACCTCAACTCGCTGTCGGCCTGGATGTGTTTCTCCAACTTCCTCAATCACCTGAGTCTCGACCGGATCGAAGCCGACTACGCCAACATCCTCTGAAAGCTGCTGCGCTCGACCATGCGGCGTTGAAGATGAGGCCGGAAATGCTCATTTACACCAGTAAACTCCGCTTTCCGGCGCGGCGCCTAACCGTTGAACAACGAGCCGTCGCCCGGATGAAATCCGGGACGCTGCCCGACTTGACAGGAGACTGACTGCAATGCCCAGCCAAGAACTCGACTACGAAATTCTCGGCACTTCGGCGCAAAGCGTGGAGGTCATTCTCGATCCCGGTGAAACGGTGATCGCCGAAGCGGGGGTGATGAATTACATGACCGAGGGCGTGCGCTTTGAAGCGCGCATGGGCGACGGCTCCAGCACTGGCGTGCTGGGTAAGCTATGGGGCATGGGCAAGCGC
>JBFKAF010000467.1:0-3270 GCA_041621735.1 Pseudomonas sp. | reverse complement strand
GCCATCGCCCAGCGCATGTAGTCCTCCCAGCTGTCCTGGGGTGGGTTCTCGGCTGGGCTCTCAACGTCATAGCCCAGGGAGCGCAGGCGGGCGGCCTCGGCGTGAAAGGCGGGATAGTTGTAGTCAGTGCATCCGGTCATGGGCCCGGAAATATAGATGCGGTGCATAACTCACTCCTTGTCCTTGCAGCGGATGCAGGTGCATTGATCGATCGGGAGGTGGGGATAGGTGCGGCAGATGATGGGGATGGTCATGCGTAACTAGCCCCGAGGTTGCGTAGCTCTCGCTGCCTGGCCTGGAAAGTCTTGAGGGCCTGCTTATAACTGGCCTTGGCCTCTTTCTTGGTGCGGAGCCATTCGCCAGCCACTTCTGAGTGTTGGCGGCTATAGCGGCAGCGATACATGCGGTACTCGTAGTTCCGCCAACTTCCGCGACATTCGAACGCTGGCTTCATCGCACCCAGGAGGAATTCCCCGAAGCTGTCGCAAGAGTCGTAGTCGATATATTCATTCCACTGCGTACGCTTCTTCGGGGGTGGCGCCGGAGGGCTGAACAAGGCCACGGCATCTACCCCGGCAGGAGTGACGCAAAACCAGGGGTCGCCGCCGCTGATCACGGTAGCTGGGCGCTCTTTCATGTAGCCGAGGGCGGCCAGTTCGCGGCACAGGCGAACGTCATCGCCGCCGGCGACGTAATGATTCCTGTATTGGCGGCCCTGGCCGTACTCGTCGACGCCAAGGGTGTGCTGGAGGATGTGCAGAAGACTCGGCGCAAAGGCGGCGCTATCGTTTTCAGTTGGCATGACTTCTCCCTCGCCAGTGGCGTGAAGGGTGGATGTGGGGGCTAGTCGAGTTGTGCGGCAATGCGCCGACCGATCCAGCGAACTACGGGTACTGCTTTGGAATTGCCGATGGCCTTGTAACGCGGGCCGTCCGGGCATTCATCGGCCGGTTTGCCGCGCCAGGGGATCAGGGTGTAGGAGTCCGAAAATCCCTGTAAGCGCTCGCACTCCGTGGGCGTAAGTCGGCGGACGGCCGCCCCGACCTGCACAGAAGGCGCGCCCTGCCCAGGCTTCCCACCGCCAGTGCTTACCGTGCCTGTGATCTGCCCGTCACCATCTTCATAGCGGAGTTCTGATCGGCTGTTTTCGGCGAACGCTGCCACAATCGGCTGCCCGCGCCCCGTACCGTCCTCGCTGGCGTCGAACCCTTCGGCCTTGAGGGTATGTGTTACGTCACCCGTAACACATACCGCCTGCACCTCGGCGCGGGCCTCAAGCGTGTACGCGTGATCCGCCTGTACACCTACACCATCCGGCCCGCTTAGCGGATTGGTGCGCAGCGCACCGGCTTGGATCGAGTACGCCGCTACGGGCTGCACGTATCCACTGCAGGCTTCGTCGGTTCCTGGGAAGCCGCCGCCGTCAGTGCGGCTTGCAAGGGTTCCGGCAACGTCTTGCCCCTCGCTTCGGCGCGGCGGAGTATCCCGGCGCATGCCTTCGCACTCAAAAAGTACCGCTGCGGGGTCGAACCCGTTTCGAGCACTTGCGACAACGAACACACGGCGGCGTCGTTGGGCCAGGCCGAAATATTGGGCATCCAGCACCCGCCATGCTGCTGTTCGGCGGGGACCATACACACAACCAGCGTCCGTCCATTTTCCCCCTGCTGGCTGGAGCGCGTCGGATTCGCCCACCAGGGCACCGAGGAAGCACCCGAACGCATTGCCTTTGTCCGAGAGGACGCCGGGGACGTTTTCCCAAGTGGTAATGCACTCGTCTCGACCGTCACGGGTTCGAACATGGTCAATTGCATCTGCGAGCTCCACATATTTGATGGTGAGTGCCCCGCGCGGATCCAGCAGGCCTTGGCGCATGCCGGCCACACTGAATGCCTGGCAGGGTGTGCCGCCGACCAGGATGTCGGGGGCATTGATGGTGCCGGCCAGCACCTTGGCGGCCAGCAGGGTCATGTCGCCGTGGTTGGTTACCTCTGGCCAGCGATGGGCCAGAACAGCAGATGGGAATGGCTCAATCTCAGCGAACCATTCCGCCTGCCACCCCAGTGGATGCCAGGCAACAGATGCACTTTCTATTCCAGAGCAGACACTTCCGTAGGTCAGCATGATCCCTCCATATATGCGAGTACCCGCCGCACCTCATCAATGGTTGCATCTGATTTGAGGCGGTTGGCGCGAAAAGATATGACGCGAATATTCCCCTTCACGTACCCGAGATTCGGAACGAATCGATCAAGTGATGGGGCTCTGTCGCGCTCGCCGCCCTTCATGAGCGGCATCCCCAAAACGGGGCATGTTTCTGGAATAAAAATGTCGTCCGGCTCAATATCGAATGGCAGCGAAAGGGCGATTGACCTCTTTCTGGCGTCATAGAACATCGTGTACTGGAGCGTCTTTGACTTGCCATGAATTCGGTACAGGCCTCCAGCACGGTCGCGCCGGAAGCATCCGCAGCTTTTGTTCGATCCGCTCTTGAGTCGAGCCGCAGGCAGCGTTGTGACGTTCCCGCACTCACATAGACAGACCCATCTGGGCTTTCCTCCGCCTTGTGGGCGAGAGACTCCGCGACGAAGAACGGTCAGTCTTCCAAACACTTCGCCGGTCAATTCTTCAGCAGGCCTACCCATGCATTACCTCCTGAGCGATTCCCGAACAAACTGATCCGTAGGTGGTCATGCGGATTCCTTGGAGTCGTTGAATGTGTCGAGTTGGACGGGAGGGGTTATTCGGCGTCGGGCGCGACAATCTCGTCGCCGGGCTCGCGGGCTATCTCGCGGAGGCTTTCGCTGTGGAAAACCCGCGCTACGTTTGGCGTTAACTCGAATTTGTGGCGGATCGACTTGAGCGCTGCGGCCGACTCATCCGGCGACATGGCGGCCAGATTGATCAGCATCGTCGACATGGCTTCCCCTTTCATCGCGTAGCCGTGGCGCTCCATCAGGGTTTGCAAGGCGGCAGCGGTGCCAGGGTAGACCTTGAGGCGCAAGTCTTCGGCGCCCAGGGCCTTATCCTTCTTGGCTGACTTGGCAGATCGGGCTTTGGTTGATTCAGCCATCACGCCTCCAGATCCATCTTCGGCCCGCGCGGTATGTTCGCTAATCGGCCGCCCGACAGTGTCGTTCTTCATGACGCCGGAACAGCTGGGCGCCTGGGCCAAGGAACTTGAGGAAAAGATCGAAGCGACCCGCGCCAAGATCAATGGCGTCGCCTGCTGCTATGGAGTGACCCAGGCAAGCTGCCTGCGATTGGTGC
>JBFKAF010000466.1:0-3283 GCA_041621735.1 Pseudomonas sp. | reverse complement strand
GCGCCTCGGCGCGTCTGCCGATTTCCTCCACTGACAGGTCTTCCTTGTGGGTGGCGATGAACCAGACATGCCCGAAGGGGTCTTCCAGGGTGCCGCTGCGATCGCCATAGAATTGATCCTGCACCGGGCTGATGACCTTGGCGCCGGCCTCGACCGCCTGGGCAAATTGCCCATCGACATCGCTCACGTACAGGTGCAACCCCACCGACGCGCCCGGCTGCGACTGCGAACTGCGCAGCGGGCCCTGGTTACAGGGCTCGCCGAGCATGATCGACGAGTCGCCGATGCTGATTTCGGCATGGCCGACAGTGCCGTTGGGTGCCAGCAGACGGAACAGCTCGGTTGCGCCGAACGCGCGCTTGTAGAACTCGATGGCATCCGCCGCATGCTCGATGCCCAGGTAGGGCGTGATGCTGTGAAAACCGTCGGGTATCGCTTTAACGCTCATGTCGATGCTCCTGTGCAGATGAAATAGCCACCGTCCGACCACTCAAGCTCGGGCCAGCGGACGAAACGCCCACGTACTAGGGCTTGAGGTCGAACAAAGCCTTGCCGCTGTCCATCTCGAAGGGTGCCGAGAAGTGCTCATGCACGATTTTCCAGCCGGCGTCCGTCTTGCGGTAGCAGGCGCTGGCGCGCATCCAGGACGCCTTCTCCTCACCTGCTTCATCCGTGCCGCCACAGCGGCACAGCCAATGCGCGCAGGCCAGATCAGCGGCGCTCATGACCTGCACTTGATCCATCTCGAACAGCATCGGCCCCGCGCACAGCGTCAGGCAGTATTGCCAATGCTTCCTGTACGCCTCGATACCCTTGAACTGCAACTGGACGATGGCGTCGAAGGCGAGCACATCCGTCGCGTAACAGGCCATGATTGCCTCGATATCCAAGGCGCGGACGGCCTGTACCCAGCGCTCCTGCAAGGCACGGATCTCGGCCTCGGCCGTGGTTTTGGCAGTTTCGAATGGCATGCTGGTTCTCCTCTAACAATGGCTCGGCGAGCGGGCGGCGCTGGCAGCCGGTCGGATTTGACCGTCCGTAGTAGGACAGCGTTAAGACCGCCAGACGCCTAGGCCTGGCGCAGTTGCTGCGGCACGTTCAGGGTGCGCACCGGCCGTACCTCGACGCTGCCCACCCGTGCGGCCGGAATTTGCCCGGCGATCTGCAGGGCCTCGTTCAAGTCCCGGGCCTCGACCAGGTAGAAGCCGGCCAACTGCTCCTTGGTTTCCGCGAAGGGGCCATCGGTGATCGATAGCTTGCCGTTGCGCATGCGCACGGTGGTCGCGGTCTGCACCGACTCCAGGGCCTCGGCGGCGATCATCCGGCCGCTCTCGCGCACCGCTTCGCTGTAGGCCAGGCACTCCTCATCCCGCGGGCTGTCCGGCAGGCTGTGCAGGGTTTGTTCGTTGCTGTAGACCAGGCAGAGGTATTTCATGGCTGTCTCCGTTTGCGCTTGTCATCTATCTGGATAATCACTAGTCGTTCGGCGCCGCCGCCATTCGACATCGATGCGGCGCGCAGATTGAATTTCGACCAACGGTCGATCACGGTCCTCGCTCAGGCGGACAGTTCAGCCAAACGTCGCTCGAGAAATTGCCGATCCGGGCCCTGCTGCGCCAGCGCGAGGGCCTTGCCGTAAGCGACGCGCGCCTCGTCTAGGCGGCCCAGGCGTCGAGACAGATCGGCGCGCGCGGAATAGGCCAGGTGGTAATCGGTCAGTTCGCCGCGGGCTAGGAGCGCATCGACCAGGGCCAGCCCCGCTTCGGCACCGTCGCACATGGCCACGGCCATCGCCCGGTTCAGCTCCACCACCGGCGAACCCGTCATGCGGAGCAATACATCGTAGAGGCCGACGATCTGCGCCCAATCGGTCGCTGCCGCGCTCGGCGCCTCGGCATGCACCGCGGCGATGGCCGCCTGCAAACTGTAGGGGCCGAACCGCCGTGAGCGCAGCGCCTGCTCCACCAATGCCTCGCCCTCGGCGATCAGCTCGCGGTTCCACAGGCCGCGATCCTGCTCGTCCAGCAGCACCGGCTCACCGCCCGCCGCAGTGCGCGCCGGGCGCCGCGACTCATGCAGCAGCATCAACGCCAACAGGCCCATGGCCTCCGGCTCGGGGAGCTGCTCGACCAGCAGCCGACCGAGACGAATCGCCTCGCTGGACAGTTCGCTGCGCGTCAGCGCGTCGCCGGACGAGGCGAAGTAGCCCTCGTTGAACACCAGATAGACCACCCGCAGCACGGCCTCCAGGCGCGCTGGCAGCTCGGCGTGGGCGGGCACCTCGTAGGGGATGCGCGCATCGCGAATCTTGTTCTTCGCCCGCACTATCCGCTGCGCCACGGTGGACGGGGCCGTGAGGAAGGCGCGGGCGATTTCTTCGGTGGTCAGGTCACAGACTTCGCGCAGCGTCAGCGCGACTTGGGCGTCCGCGGGCAGCGCCGGATGGCAACAGGTGAAGATCAGCCGCAGCCTGTCGTCCTCGAGGCCGTCCGGGTCGATCTGCGGCATATCGAGCCGATCGTCCAGCTCCATCGCCATCTGCGCCAGCGAGGCGTTGAAGCGGGCACGCCGGCGCAGGTTGTCGATGGCCTTGAAGCGCCCAACCGATACCAGCCAGGCGCGCGGGTTTGCCGGCACGCCCGCACGCGGCCATTGTTCGACGGCGGCGATGAAGGCGTCCTGCAACGCCTCTTCGGCCAGGTCGAAGTCGCCGAGCAGGCGGATCAGGGTGGCCAGCACCCGACGCGACTGCCCACGGTAGATCGCCTCGACGACTGCAGGCAGCGGCCCGCTTGGTTCTGGGTTCATCCATTGACCTCGTTACTGTGGCACCCATCGGCGTCTGCCGAAGCAGCAAGCCTAGGCATCTGCGTCGATTAGACAAGCCAGCGCGCACAACTTCTGCACGCCTTAGGCAGCAATCCTCTGGGTGCGTTTCGCACTGGACTCGCCGCGTGCCGCTGAGCTAGCCGGGCAGCTCGGGGCGCGGCGATGGCCCGGCAACCGGTTCCTGCTGCTGCAACCGCCACATCTGCGCGTAGCTGCCGCCGGCAGCCAGCAACTCGCGGTGGCTGCCGCTTTCGATGATACGACCGGCGTCCAGCACCAGTATCCGGTCGGCCTCCATCACCGTGGACAGGCGGTGGGCGATCACCAGAGTAGTACGGCCGACCTGGATGCGCTCGAGCGCGGCCTGGATGGCCTTCTCCGACTTGGAGTCCAGCGCAGAGGTGGCCTCGTCGAAGATCAGGATGGCCGGGTTCTTCAGCAGGGCGCGGGCGAT
>JBFKAF010000465.1:0-3288 GCA_041621735.1 Pseudomonas sp. | reverse complement strand
CGTTCGATCAAGAGCACCATCCTCGCCGAAGACGGCCAAGTCATAGTGCTTGGCGGCCTGATTCAGGATGACGTGACCCACTCCGACTCGAAAATACCGCTACTGGGCGATATACCCCTGCTCGGCCGACTGTTTCGCTCGTCCAAGGACACCCACATCAAACGCAACCTGATGGTCTTTATACGCCCCTCGGTGATTCGCAATGCGACTGGGCTAGCCGCACTTTCCGGGAAGAAATACGGCGATATACGGGTACTCGGCAACCTGCGCGACGACTACCGGCCAGGCATCCTGCCACGCGATCCAGCACAGCTGTTCGACCTGAATTCGCCGGCGGACGCCATCGACTTACGCAAATAGCATCCGCGCAAAGCAAAAAGGCCTCGGTTCTCACCGAGGCCTGTTCATTTTCTGCACTGCAGTCGCCGGTTACTTCAGCCGAAACGGCACCCGCGCTGGACCCAGGGCTAAGCCCTGTCGCTCAAAGCACTGCGAGACCGCGCGCCAGATCGGTCTTCAGATCGACCAGATCCTCCAGCCCCACAGCCACCCGAATCAAGCTGTCGCGGATGCCCGCACTGGCCCGTTCCTGCGGCGAAAGACGGCCATGCGAGGTGGTTGCCGGGTGGGCGATGGTGGTTTTGGTATCGCCCAGATTGGTAGTGATGGAGATCACCCGAGTCGCGTCGATAAAACGCCACGCCGCCTCCTTGCCACCCTTGACCTCAAAACTGACCACGGCACCGAAAGCACTCTGCTGCCGCTTGGCCAGCTCGTGCTGCGGATGGCTCGGCAAACCGGCATAGTAGACATGTTCGACGCCCGGTTGCTGCTCCAACCATTCGGCCAACTGCTGCGCACTGGCACAATGCGCCTGCATCCGTACACGCAGGGTTTCCAGTCCCTTGAGGAAAATCCACGCGTTAAATGGACTGAGGGTTGGACCTGCGGTACGCAGGAAACCCACGATTTCCTTCATCAACTCCGCCTTGCCGGCCACCACGCCGCCCATGCCGCGGCCCTGGCCGTCGATGAACTTAGTCGCCGAGTGCATGATGATATCCGCACCGAGCTTAAGCGGCTGCTGCAGCGCCGGGGTGCAGAAGCAGTTGTCCACGGCCAGCAGCGCGCCGCGGGCATGGGCGATCTCGGCCAAGGCCGCGATATCCACCAGCTCGGCCAGCGGGTTGGACGGCGACTCGACGAACAACAGCTTGGTGTTGGGCAGACAGGCAGCCTCCCAGGCCTGCAAATCCGCCAGCGCGACATAGCTCACTTGCACGCCAAAACGCTTGAGGTACTTCTCGAACAGACTGATGGTCGAGCCGAACACACTGCGCGACACCAGCACGTGATCGCCGGCGCTGCACAGGCTCATGACGATGGAGAGGATCGCCGACATGCCGGAGGCCGTAGCCACCGCCTGCTCGGCGCCTTCCAGCGCCGCGATACGCTCCTCGAAGGCGCGCACGGTGGGATTGGTATAACGCGAGTAGACATTCCCCGGCACTTCGCCGGCAAACCGCGCAGCCGCATCGGCCGCCGTGCGAAATACGTAGCTGGAGGTCGGAAATAGCGCCTCGCTGTGCTCGCCTTCCGGCGTACGGCGTTGGCCGGCGCGCACCGCCAAGGTATCGAACCCGACCCCCTGCAGATCACTGTCCAGGCGCCCGGCATCCCACTCTTGCGTCATGTCCCTTACCTCGGATTGCAGCTATAACGGCGCCACTCGGAGCGCCATTCAAGGCTTAATTGTTGTACAGGTCGATAATCGCACTAACGGCTTGAGACTTGACCTTGGACACATCGTTACGTGCCTGCTCGATCTTGTCCAGGTAGGCCTCATCGACGTCACCGGTGACGTACTGACCATCGAACACCGCGCAGTCGAAATTGTCGATCTTGATCTTCTTGCTACCGCTGACTGCCTCGATCAAGTCTGGCAAGTCCTGATAGATCAGCCAGTCGGCGCCAATCAGCTCGCAGACTTCCTCGGTGCTACGGTTGTGCGCGATCAGCTCATGGGCGCTCGGCATATCGATGCCATAAACATTCGGGTAGCGCACGGCGGGCGCCGCCGAACAGAAATAGACGTTCTTCGCCCCGGCTTCACGAGCCATCTGGATGATCTGCTTGCAGGTGGTGCCGCGCACGATCGAGTCATCCACCAGCATCACGTTCTTGCCGCGAAACTCCAATTCGATGGCATTGAGCTTCTGCCGCACGGATTTCTTGCGCGCCGCCTGCCCTGGCATGATGAAGGTACGGCCGATATAGCGGTTCTTGACAAAGCCTTCGCGAAACTTCACGCCCAGGTGGTTGGCCAGCTCCAAGGCTGCCGTGCGGCTGGTATCGGGAATCGGTATGACCACATCGATGTCGTGTTCTGGGCGTTCGCGCAAAATCTTCTCGGCCAGCTTCTCACCCATGCGCAGGCGTGCCTTGTACACCGAGATGCCATCCATGATCGAATCCGGACGCGCCAGGTAGACATGCTCGAAGATGCAGGGTGAGTAATGCGGATCGGTTGCGCATTGGCGAGTGTAGAGCCTGCCGTCCTCGGTAATGTACACCGCCTCGCCCGGCGCCAGATCGCGGATCAGACTGAAACCGAGAACGTCCAGCGACACGCTTTCCGAGGCAATCATGTACTCCACGCCTTCGTCGGTATGACGCTGGCCGAAGACGATCGGACGAATCCCGTTGGGGTCACGAAAGCCAACGATACCGTAGCCAGTGATCATTGCGACCACCGCATAACCACCACGGCAACGCTGGTGCACGTCACTGACCGCGGCGAACACGTCTTCTTCGGACGGCTGCAACTTGCCACGCTGGGCCAGTTCGTGCGCGAAGACGTTGAGCAGCACCTCCGAGTCGGAGTTGGTATTCACGTGACGCAGGTCAGACTCGTAGATCTCCTTGGCCAACTGTTCGACGTTGGTCAGGTTGCCGTTGTGCGCCAGGGTGATGCCATAGGGTGAGTTGACGTAGAACGGCTGCGCCTCGGCCGAACTGGAGCTACCGGCGGTCGGATAGCGCACATGGCCGATGCCCATATGACCAACCAGGCGTTGCATATGGCGCTGTTGAAAGACGTCACGAACCAGACCGTTGTCCTTACGCAGGAACAGACGGCCCTCATGGCTGGTAACAATACCGGCAGCATCCTGGCCGCGGTGCTGGAGGACGGTGAGCCCGTCATACAGCGCCTGATTGACGTTCGATTTACCGACGATACCGACAATGCCGCACATGTGACGCAACCCCTACTGAATGAAACAGGCT
>JBFKAF010000464.1:0-3301 GCA_041621735.1 Pseudomonas sp. | reverse complement strand
TACCTGCTTGCTGGTCATCTCGTTCATGATCTCCCGCGAGCCGCCGCCGATCGACAGGATGCGGTTGTCGCGGTAAAGCCGTTCGACCAGGCTTTCGCGCCATAAGGGCCCAAATGCCGGGGCGCGCTGGAGCACCTATAAGCCCATCTGCTTGCTGATGATCTCGTTCATGATCTCGCGCGAACCGCCGCCGATCGACAGGATGCGGTTGTCGCGATAGAGCCGTTCGACAAGGCTTTCGCGCCATAAGGGCCCAAATGCCGGAGCGCGCTGGAGCGCCTACAAGCCCATCTGCTTGCTGATGATCTCGTTCATGATCTCCCGCGAGCCACCGCCTATCGGCAGGATGCGGTTGTCGCGGTACAGCCGTTCGACCAGGCTCTCGCGCCATAAGGGCCCAAATGCCAAATACACTGGAGGACCTACAAGCCCATTTGCTTGCTGATGATCTCGTTCATGATCTCCCGCGAGCCGCCGCCGATCGACAGGATGCGGTTGTCGCGGTACAGCCGTTCGACCAGGCTTTCGCGCATATACCCCATACCCCCCATTATCTGCACCGCGTCGTAAGTCAGGCGATCGGCGATATCGGTGGCGAAATTCTTGGCCATGGAGATTTCCTTGATCACGTTCTTGCCTGCGGCCATTTTCGCGGCTTGGCGATAAGTGAATTCACGAGAGACTTCCAGTTGCGTGGCCATCTCCGCCAACCGATGCTTGAGCACCTGAAACTTGCCGATGGGTTTGCCGAACGCTTCGCGCTCCCTGGCCCAGTTCAGCGACTCCTCCAGCGCCAACTGGGCGGTCATATTGGCCATGATGGCCAGCGACAGCCGCTCGCTCTGGAAGTTGGCCATGATGCAGGCGAAACCGGCGTTCTCTATACCGATCAGGTTATCCGCCGGCACCCGGCAGTCGTCGAAGAACAACTCGGCAGTGTCCGAGGCCCACCAGCCCATCTTCTTCAGCTTGCGCCCGACACTGAAGCCAGGCGTGCCCTTCTCGATCAGCAGCAGGCTTATACCGCCAAAGCCATCGCCGCCGGTGCGCACCGCAACGGTGTAGTAGTCGGCGCGTACGCCGCTGGTGATAAAGGTCTTGCTGCCGGTCACCCGGTAACAGTCGCCGTCGCGCACCGCACGAGTCTTTAAGTGGGCCACATCGGAGCCACCGGACGGCTCGGTCACCGCCAGGGCCATGATCTTCTCGCCAGCCAAAACCTGCGGCACGATGCGCTCGCGCACCGCCGGCTTGCCCCACTTGAGCACCGGCGGCAAGCCGATATCCAGGGAGCCCAGCCCCGCCACCAAGCCACCGGAGCCGGAGCGCATCAATTCCTCACTAGCGGCGACCTTGGCGAACAAATCGCCCGCATGACTACCGCCAAACTGCTCCGGGTAACCAATACCGAGAATCCCGGCGGCACCGGCCTTGAGGTACAGCTCGCGGGGAAACTCCTCGGCCTCCTCCCACTCATTGATCTGCGGGAGGATCTCCCGCTCAACGAAGCGCCGCACCGAATCGCGCACCAATTGATGAGAGTCGTCGAAGTATTCCTGACAGACGGACATGGCAAGGCTCCTGGGTAAGTCAGACGAACTTACCGAGCGCTTGCTTGGTTTTCAAGACGAGACATCTGCCATAACAGCGGGCGATACGCAAAAATCTCATCTGCCACAGACAGTGGCGAGAGGGTCAAAGACCGATAGGTCGACGCCCAGCCAACGCATGGGCCAAGGTGCCGCCGTCGACCAATTCCAGCTCGCCACCGAGCGGCATACCATGGGCGATACGCGAGGCGATCAGGCCCTTGTTGGCCAGCAACTGGGCAATGTAATGCGCCGTTGCCTCGCCCTCTACCGTCGGATTGGTCGCGAGTATCACCTCACTGAAGCTGCCCTGCTTGATGCGCGCCAACAGCTCGGGGATGCCGATCGCTTCCGGGCCCAGCCCGTCGAGGGGCGAGAGATGCCCCTTGAGTACGAAATAACGACCGCGATAGCCCGTCTGCTCCACCGCATACACGTCCATGGGCCCCTCAACCACACACAACAGGCTGTCATCACGGCGTGGGTCGAGGCACAACTGGCAGACCTCGTCCTCGCTCAGACTGCGGCACTGCGTGCAGTGACCAACCCCTCCCATCGCCTGGGTCAAGGCCTGGGCCAGACGCAAAGCGCCACTGCGATCGCGCTCGAGCATCTGCAAGGCCATGCGCTGGGCCGTCTTCTGCCCTACACCCGGCAGGATGCGCAAAGAATCGATCAGTTGACGGATCAGCGGGCTGAAGCTCATGGGGGATACTCGATGACAGCGGAGTGGTGGGAACGCCTGGGTTACGCTTCTGCGCTACTGGCTGACCAGCACAGCAGTGTGTTCAGGCGGTGCGCAGGGCAAGGCGTCGTCGGGCGAGGAACCGCAGTGTGCTGGTGCACATGAGGATTCCGAGCCCGACGGCAACGCCGCCATGTGCGCCGACTGGACGCACGAAGCCGATCAAAAAGGCATTTTGAAGCCTGGAGGGAGCTGCATACCTGCAGTCATACCCGACATTTTATCCTGGCTGTTCTGCTCGATCTTGCGCACGGCGTCATTCACCGCAGCCGCGATCAGGTCTTCGAGGATTTCCTTGTCTTCTTGCATCAGGCTGTCATCCAGGCTGACGCGCTTGACGTCGTGACGACCGGTCATCACCACGCTGACCAGGCCGGCACCGGATTGACCAGTGACCTCGGCGTTCGCCAGTTCTTCCTGCATCTTCTGCATTTTTTCTTGCATCTGCTGGGCCTGCTTCATCAGGCCGGCCATGCCACCTTTCATCATGGTGCTAGTCCTCGGTAATCAGGGGTTAATTGCGGTTTCAACGGGTTCGATGCTGTCCGCACGCACGACGGCGGCAAACTGCTGAATCATCTGTTGCACCAACGGATCGTTATGAATCGACGCTTCGGCCTCGCGTTGACGATTGGCGCGTTTGCGCGCGGCCGCCTGCGCCGGGGTTTCCTGTTCAGGCTTGCACAACTCGACCTGCAGGCTCAACTCACGTCCATGGTACTGGTTTAACGCGTCATTCAAGCGGCGTTGCTGGGTCGCATTGAACAGTGCACTGTGCCCTGGATCCAGATGCAACAACCAGCTATCACCTTCGAGCGCAATCAAGCTGCAGTTGGCGCCGATGCTGCCGGTCATGCCGGACAGGCCGAGCTTGGGAAACAGCTCCAACCAGTCGGCGGCCAGGCCGGTGGCCGCTTGCGTGGCGGGCAGCGGTTCCGGCTCATCTGGGAGAGCCGGCTCTACTCCC
>JBFKAF010000463.1:0-3307 GCA_041621735.1 Pseudomonas sp. | reverse complement strand
TCGGTCACGTAGTCTTTGGCATCTTTCTCGTCGACCGAGATGACGTCCAAGCGTTCGGTAGAGCGGAAGATCATTTCACCGGCGCTACGGGCTGCGCGCAGCGCGATATTCAGCATGGGCTGCATGGATGTTTCACCTGGGTCGTTAAAGAAAGCCGGCCATTCTAGCAGAAAAGCCGGGCGGTTGAAGAGCCGCCTGTGCCGTGCATGGTATTAGTGGAGGGGGTTCTGTAAGATTTGTTCCCCCTTTGTTGTCCGTGCGAGTGTTGGCGTTGTTGCGAAATATACGAGTGGTTCTGGTCAATACCAGTCATCCCGGCAATATCGGTGGGGCTGCGCGGGCCATGAAAAATATGGGGCTGTCGCAGTTGGTGCTGGTCGATCCGATGGATTTTCCCAGTGGCGATGCGGTGGCGCGTGCTTCTGGGGCTACCGATATTCTCGATGCGGCGCGGGTGGTCGGCACGCTTGAGGAGGCGCTGGCCGGTTGCAGTCTGGTGCTTGGCACCAGTGCGCGTGAGCGGCGGATTCCATGGCCGTTGCTCGATCCTCGGGAGTGTGCGGCGGCTGTCTGTGAGCAGGCGTTGCAAGGCGCTGAGGTGGCTTTGGTGTTCGGCCGGGAATACGCTGGCTTGACCAATGAAGAGCTGCAACGCTGTCAGTTCCATGTGCATATCCCGACAGATCCCGACTTCAGCTCACTGAATCTGGCAGCGGCTGTGCAGGTGTTGGCGTATGAGGTGCGTATGGCCTGGCTGGCGGCGCAAAATATGCCGACCAAGACGGCCAAGCTGGAAACCACGGCGATACAGAGTTCGCAGCCGGTGACGGCGGATGAAATGGAGTCCTTTTATGCGCACCTCGAGCGCGCGCTGATCGAGATTGATTTTCTCGACCCGGCCAAGCCGCGGCATTTGATGAGTCGCTTGCGGCGTTTGTATGGGCGCAGTGGCGTCAGCAAGCTGGAAATGAATATCTTGCGTGGCATTCTGACGGAAACCGTCAAGGCCGCGCGTGGTGAGCACCAAGGGCGGGGGAAGACTGATGTTTGAGCGTATGCAAGAAGATATCCAGAGCGTGTTTCATCGTGATCCGGCTGCGCGCAATACGCTGGAGGTGGTCACCTGCTACCCGGGTTTGCACGCGGTGTGGTTGCACCGTGTGGCGCATGCGCTGTGGCTGTCCGGCTGGAAGTGGCTGGCGCGGGTGGTGTCGAATTTTGGGCGTTGGCTGACCGGGATCGAGATCCATCCGGGTGCCAAGATTGGCCGGCGTTTCTTTATCGATCATGGCATGGGGATCGTCATCGGCGAGACGGCCGAGATTGGTAACGATGTCACCTTGTATCAGGGGGTGACGCTGGGCGGCACCAGCTGGAATAAGGGCAAGCGCCATCCGACTCTGGAGGATGGTGTGGTGGTCGGGGCTGGGGCCAAGGTGCTGGGGCCGTTCACGGTGGGCGCGGGCGCCAAGATCGGTTCGAATGCCGTGGTGACCAAGGCTGTGCCGGCAGGTGCTACGGCAGTCGGTATACCGGGGCGGATTATCGTCAAGGTAGATGATGAGCGGGAAGCCAAACGGCAGGCGATCGCCGAGAAGTTGGGCTTCGATGCGTATGGCGTCAGTCAGGACATGCCAGACCCGGTCGCGCGAGCCATTGGCCAGTTGCTCGATCATCTGCATGCGGTGGATGGTCGGCTGGAAGGTATGTGCGGCGCGCTTAAGGCGCTGGGTAGCGACTATTGCGCCAAGGATCTGCCGGCGTTGCGCGATGAGGACTTTGCCGGTGTCGTCAAGGAGCCAGATGACAAGTCCGCGGGGTGATGCGGTGGGGTAGGCATTTTGCTATGCTGCCCGCCCTTCGCCGCAGCTAATCCCGAGTAGGGCGCTAGGTCTAATAGTTGACTTAAATGCTCGGGAATTGCATACTCGCGGCACATTGAAATTCCCGTGGTAACCCTTCATGCGACTGACCACCAAAGGCCGTTATGCCGTCACCGCCATGCTCGACTTGGCGCTGCATGCACAGCATGGGCCGGTGTCCCTCGCCGATATTTCCGAGCGGCAGGGGATTTCCCTGTCCTATCTGGAACAGCTGTTCGCCAAGCTGCGCCGCGGTAATCTGGTTTCCAGTGTGCGCGGCCCGGGGGGTGGCTACCAGCTTTCCCGTGATATGCAGGGGATTCAGGTGGCGGAGGTGATCGATGCGGTCAATGAATCGGTCGATGCCACGCGCTGCCAGGGGCAGGGTGATTGCCATGCCGGCGATACCTGTCTGACCCACCATCTTTGGTGCGACCTCAGTCACCAAATTCACGAATTCCTCAGCGGCATCAGCTTGGCTGATTTGGTTACTCGTCGTGAGGTGCAGGAAGTCGCCCAGCGCCAGGATCAGCGCCACTGTAATGGCGGGATGCCGCACCTGGATAAAATTGAAGCGTCCACCGTCGAATGAATATAAGGCGTCGGCCTGCAGGCCTGGCGACTGATAGGAGAGAGTCAATGAAATTGCCGATTTACCTCGATTATTCCGCGACGACACCGGTCGATCCGCGTGTTGCGCAGAAGATGAGTGAATGCCTGCTGGTGGATGGCAACTTCGGTAATCCGGCGTCGCGTTCACATGTCTTTGGCTGGAAGGCCGAAGAGGCGGTAGAGAACGCTCGCCGCCAAGTTGCCGAGTTGGTCAATGCCGATCCGCGTGAGATCGTCTGGACCTCGGGTGCTACCGAGTCCGACAACCTGGCGATCAAGGGCATTGCTCACTTCTACAGCAGCAAGGGTAAGCACATCGTTACCTCGAAGATCGAGCACAAGGCTGTGCTGGATACCACGCGCCAGCTGGAGCGTGAAGGCTTTGAGGTGACTTACATCGAGCCGGGTGAAGATGGCTTGATCACGCCGACGATGGTTGAGGCGGTGTTGCGTGAGGACAGCATTCTGGTGTCGATCATGCACGTGAACAATGAAATCGGCACGGTCAACGATATTGCTGCGATTGGCGAGTTGACCCGTTCGCGTGGGGTGTTCTTCCATGTGGATGCGGCGCAGTCCACCGGCAAGGTTGCGATCGACCTGGAAAAACTCAAGGTCGATCTGATGTCGTTCTCGGCACACAAAACCTACGGCCCGAAGGGCGTGGGGGCCTTGTATGTGCGGCGTAAGCCGCGCGTGCGCCTTGAGGCGCAGACCCATGGCGGTGGCCACGAGCGCGGCATGCGTTCTGGCACCCTGGCCACGCACCAGTGCGTCGGCATGGGTGAGGCCTTCCGTATTGCCAAGGAAGAAATGGCGCAGGAAAATCAGCG
>JBFKAF010000462.1:0-3312 GCA_041621735.1 Pseudomonas sp. | reverse complement strand
CTTCTTTTTGAGGTCAGGTTTTACAATGCGGCAACATCTTCCGCCTGCAAGCCTTTCTGTCCTTGCGTCACAACAAACTCGACCTTCTGGCCTTCGACCAGGGAGCGGTGACCATCCCCGCGAATGGCGCGGAAGTGGACGAATACATCGGCCCCGCTCTCGCGCTGAATAAAGCCATAACCCTTGGAATCATTGAACCACTTGACGCTTCCAGTCTCACGATCAGCCATTACCACAATCTCCAGCTCGCAATTTTTATTGTCCCGTACGGGTACTTCGACAGGGCGTTGCTACGACCTATCCCAGTATCGCCAACTCCAGCCGGGATCAGCATGGGTCGGGCTTTACCCAGGAAAACCAACAGCCACCGCTCCGGCAGTATAGAGCACGCTGCGTGACTGAAAAGCCGTCTGTCGAATCAGCCGAAGGCCATACAGGACAAGCCTTGCAGCACTATTGCCGGGCACGTGTCGCAGCGCTGGACGGAAGCACAGGGCAACGCCGAGCACGGCACAGCTGGCGTAGCCCAATGCAATCCGGGGGAAGATATCTGCACTGAGCGACTCTCCCCGGATTGCATCCGGGCTACTGGTTTTTTGCGGTTTGGCGCTGCTCTATCAGGCCTGCTTGCGCCGCCGCCAGAGCCACAGCGCCAGCACACCGAGGGTCAACAGCAGCGGCACCAGGGCGATATTGGCGAACTTCAGGCTGCGCCCCAACGCCTCGATATCGGCGTTCAACTGATAGCGCACCTCACGCAGTTCCTTGCGGATCTTCAGCTTCTCCTGGAGGAACTGGCGCAACGTGGCCTGCTGTTCCGGGGTCAACTCCAGCGCCTTGCTCGGGTCATCGCTGCGCTGCAGGGTCGCGAGCTTTTGCTCGGTGTCCGCCAGTCGCGCTTGCAGGGCTTGCTCCTTCTCGCGGAAGCGCGTTTCAGCCTCACGCTGAATCGCCTCGACCACCTCGAAGGGACGGGTGAAGCGCCCACGCGAACGCACGCTGATCAGCGCTTCCGAGCCGGCCAGGTTGTCCAGTGCGTTGATCGCGAAGCCGGCGTTGTCGGCCCAGGGCTGCGGGATGCGCTGGCCGAAGAAGTCCTGCACCTGCACCCACATGCGGTCGCTGAGCATATCGGTGTCGGCCACCGCGATCACATTGATGGTATCCGCCTGTTTGAGCCCGTCCTTGCGTCCCTCGATGCCCTCCGGGTAGGCCGACTGCGCCGGGCCGCTGATGCGCGCGGCGATCGCGTAACGCTCACCGGTCGGCTGCAACTCACGGATCAACTCTTCCGGGTTTTGCAGCAGGCCAAAGCGTTTGGCATCGAACGGCATGGCGTACTGCGAACTCTGCAGCAGCGGGATGAAGCGGGTTTTCGCACCCTCCAGCGGTTCGAGAATACCGGCAGTGGCCACGGTCAGGTTTTCCAGGGCGGCGGTGCTGATGTCGTCCTGATCCAGGGCGTTCTTCGGCAGGCTCAGCCAGGCGGCATGGCGCACCGCACGCTGGCCCTGCCCCAGGCTCACGGACATGGCGTAGGAACCATCGCCGAGTACCTTGTCCGGCACCAGACGCAGGCCCCAGGCCTTGAACAGCGGCGTCAGGCTGGAGGCCTTGTCGATGGCCGGCTCACCCGGCATAGCCGCCTGGCTATCGGCTTCACTGAAGGGGTCGACGAAGGCCAGCAACTTGCCGCCGCGCAGGACGAACTGGTCGATGGCGTAGAGGGTCTGCTCGGGCAGCTGCTTGGGATGGATCAGCAGCAGCACCGAGACCTGCTCGGGGATCAGGTCGACGTCGGCCTTCAGGCTCTCGATCTTGAACAGCTGGCGGATTTCCTCCATGACCATCCAGGGCGGCGTCGGCTGACGCGCCTGCATGTCGAAGCCGCCATTGATCGGCAGGCCAGACAACACGCCGACCACCGGCCGTTCGGGCTTTGCCAGGCTCTGCACCAGGCGGCTGAGCTCGTATTCGAGGAACTCCTCCTGGTCCAGGGCAAAGAACGGGATCACCTGGGTGTCGCCCTGAGCGTTCTTGCCCGCCAGGCCGAGGTAGAGCTGATCACCGCCCTGCTGCAGCGGGATGCCCTGCAGGCCGAACTCGGCGGCCTTGTCCTCGTCCTCGGAGAACGGTGCCGGATCGATGATGCGCAGCTGGATCTTGCCATCGGCCGCACGCTGATAGGCCTTGAGCATCTCCTCGACACGCTTGGCATAGTTGCGCAGCGCCGGCAGGTCCTTGGCCGTGGTGTCGGAGAAGAAAAAGTCCAACTCGATCGGCTGCTCCAGCTCGGCGAGGATCTGCTCGGTGCCGGCGGATATGGTGTAGAGCTTCTGTTCGGTCAGGTCCAGGCGGGCGCCACTCAGGCTCAGGCTGGAAAACAGGTTGAAGGCGAGAAACGCCAGGGCAATGAGTAGCAGCCCGGCGCTGGAAACCATCAGCTTTTTCATGGGCGTCCTCAGTCAGCTTTCTTCAGGTCGATGACCACCGCGGTCGCCGCCAACCAGGCGGCGATCAGGGTGAGGAAATACAGCAGGTCGCGCAGGTCGATCACGCCCTTGCTGATGGCCTCGAAGCGGGTCAGGAAACTCAGCGAAGCCACGGCATCCACCAGCGCCTGCGGCGCCCAGCCACTGAAAACGTCGAGCACCATGGGGAACCCGCTGACCATGAACAGGAAACTCACGCTGACCGCGAGGATAAAGGCGATCACCTGATTCTTCGCCAGCGCCGACATGCACGAACCGATCGCCAGATAGCCACCCGCCAGCAGCCAGCTGCCGATATAGCCGGTGACGATGGCGCCGTTGTCCGGCTCGCCCAGGTAATTGACCGTGATGATCATCGGGAAGGTCAGCAGCAGCGCCAGACCGGCGAATACCCAGGCGGCGAAGAACTTGCCGGTGACCGCCTCGAAGCGGGTGATCGGCAGGGTCATCAGCAGCTCGATGGAGCCGGACTTGCGCTCCTCGGCCCACAGGCGCATGGCGATGGCCGGCACCAGGAACAGGTACAGCCAGGGGTGGAAATTGAAGAACGGTGCCAGGTTGGCCTGGCCGCTCTCGAAGAAACCGCCCAGGTAGAAGGTGAACACCCCGGACAACACCAGGAAGATCACGATAAATACATAGGCCAGCGGCGTGGCGAAGTAGCTCGCCAGCTCGCGCTTGAAGATTATCGGCAACTGCGTCATACCACCTCCCCACGGGTCAGGCTGCGAAACACTTCGTCCAGCCGACCGCGCTCCACATTCAATTCACGAACCTTCCAGCCACGCTCGGCGATCAGCGCATTGACCTGGGGGAAGAT
>JBFKAF010000461.1:0-3330 GCA_041621735.1 Pseudomonas sp. | reverse complement strand
CGGTTTTCCCTATGACCTGACCGGCGACATCGCCCGCGAGCGCGGCCTGACCCTGGATGAGAGCGGCTTCGAGCGCGAGATGAATGCCCAGCGCGAGCGCGCCCGCTCCGCCAGCGCCTTCGGCATGGACTACAACAGCCTGGTCAAGGTCGACAGCGATACGCGCTTCCTCGGCTACGAAGGCACTAGCGGCAGCGGCCAGGTGATTGCCTTGTTCAAGGATGGCCAGGCTGTCGAGCGGATGGCCGAGGGCGAGGAGGGCGTGGTGGTGCTCGATCAGACGCCGTTCTATGCCGAGTCGGGTGGCCAGGTCGGCGACTGCGGTTACCTGCAAGGTTGCGCCGTGCGCTTCGAAGTGCGCGATACGACCAAGGCTGGCGGTGCGTTCCTGCACCACGGCGTGGTCGCTCAGGGCGGCCTGAGTGTCGGCGCATCGGTCGAGGCCGAAGTAGACGCCACCGTGCGTCAGGCCACGGCGCTGAATCATTCGGCCACGCACTTGTTGCACGAGGCGTTGCGCCGCGTGCTGGGTGAGCATGTGCAACAGAAGGGCTCGCTGGTCGATAGCCAGCGTCTGCGCTTCGACTTCAGTCATTTCGAATCGATCAAGCCCGAGCAGCTCAAGGCGCTGGAAGACATAGTCAACGGCGAAGTGCGCAAGAACAGCGCAGTCGAGACCGAGGAAACCGACATCGACACCGCCAAGGCCAAAGGCGCGACAGCTCTGTTTGGCGAGAAATATGGCGATACGGTGCGCGTGCTGAGCATGGGCGGCGACTTTTCCGTGGAGCTGTGTGGCGGCACCCACGTCTCGCGTACGGGCGATATCGGTCTGTTCAAGATCATCAGCGAAGGCGGTATTGCCGCTGGCGTACGGCGCATCGAGGCGGTCACTGGTGCTCAGGCGCTGGCCTACCTGAATGGCGCCGAAGATCAATTGAAAGAGGCGGCCGCCTTGCTCAAGGGCAGTCGCGAGACGGTGCTGGATAAGCTCTCCGGCGTGCTGGAGCGTAATCGTCAGCTGGAAAAAGAGCTGGAGCAGCTCAAGGCGAAAGCCGCCAGCGCGGCGGGTAGCGACCTGGCCGGTTCGGCTGTCGAGATCAAGGGCATCAAGGTGCTGGCTGCGCGTCAGGATGACCTGGATGGCAAGGCATTGCTGGCGATGGTCGATCAGCTGAAGAACAAACTCGGCAGCGCGGTGATTCTGCTCGGCGGCGTACAGGACGGCAAGGTCGTGCTGGTGGCCGGGGTAACCAAGGATCTGACCGGCAAGCTCAAGGCTGGGGAACTGATGAAGCAGGCGGCGGCGGCTGTTGGTGGCAAGGGTGGCGGTCGTCCCGACATGGCGCAGGGCGGCGGCACCGATGCGGCTGCTCTGGATGCGGCGCTGGCCTTGGCTGGGGCGTTTGTCGAGCAAGGTTTGTAGGCGGCGTTTCTGACGACGTTGAGTCCGGGGTCCGGCCTGCGCCCAGCGGGCCTTGGCAGTGCACTGAGTTGAATGTTTAATGGGCGCCCTTCACGGGCTGAGGCGGCTTTGAAATGGCTTTGATCGTACAGAAATTTGGCGGCACCTCCGTCGGCACCGTCGAGCGTATCGAGCAGGTGGCTGAAAAGGTCAAAAAATTCCGCGCAGGCGGCGATGACATCGTGGTCGTGGTATCCGCCATGAGCGGTGAAACCAACCGCCTGATTGAGTTGGCCAAACAGGTCAGCGATCAGCCGGTACCGCGCGAGTTGGACGTAATGATTTCCACCGGCGAACAGGTGACCATTGCCCTGCTGACCATGGCGCTGATCAAGCGCGGGGTGCCGGCCGTGTCCTATACCGGTAATCAGGTGCGTATTCTCACCGATAGCGCGCACAATAAGGCGCGTATCCTGCAGATCGATGATCAGAAACTGCGCGCCGACCTGAAGGAAGGGCGCGTGGTGGTGGTCGCCGGCTTCCAGGGGGTCGATGAGCACGGCAATATCACCACGCTTGGCCGTGGTGGCTCCGACACCACTGGTGTGGCCTTGGCGGCTGCTTTGAAAGCCGAGGAGTGTCAGATCTACACGGATGTCGACGGTGTCTACACCACCGACCCGCGAGTGGTGCCGCAGGCTCAGCGCCTGGAAAAAATCACTTTCGAAGAGATGCTGGAGATGGCCAGCCTCGGCTCCAAGGTCTTGCAAATTCGCTCGGTGGAATTCGCCGGCAAATACAACGTCCCGCTGCGCGTGCTGCACAGCTTCCAAGAGGGGCCGGGTACCCTCATTACCATAGATGAAGAGGAATCCATGGAGCAGCCGATTATTTCAGGCATCGCTTTTAATCGCGATGAAGCCAAGCTGACTATCCGTGGCGTGCCGGATATCCCGGGTGTGGCCTTCAAGATTCTTGGCCCGGTCAGCGCCGCCAACATCGAGGTGGACATGATCGTGCAGAACGTTGCGCACGATAACACCACCGATTTTACCTTCACGGTGCACCGTAACGATTATCAGAGCGCGCAACAGGTGCTGGAAAACACCGCGCGCGAGCTCGGTGCTCGTGAGGTGGTGGGTGATACAAAAATTACCAAGGTGTCCATCGTCGGGGTGGGCATGCGCTCGCATGCTGGCGTGGCCAGCCGTATGTTCGAGGCCCTGGCTAAGGAGAACATCAACATCCAGATGATCTCGACCTCGGAGATCAAGGTCTCGGTGGTCATCGAGGAGAAATATCTGGAGTTGGCGGTACGTGCACTGCACACTGCCTTCGAGCTAGACGCTCCGGCCCGACAGGGCGAGTAAAGCATTATCCGAAAGGCGCGGCTTCTACCGCGCCTTTTGTCTTTTTTGGTTGGCGTGGCTGGAGCTTTCTTTCTGCCCACTCTGGTCAATACTTGGGTGAAGGCGCTGTGTTGGATTCGCAGGGCTGGCACCATTTTTTTGCAGACTGACTGTTGTCCTGAACTGAAATCCGTTAAGGAGAAAGGAATGCTGATTCTGACTCGCCGGGTCGGAGAGACCCTGATGGTCGGTGATGAAGTAACTGTCACCGTGTTGGGCGTGAAAGGTAATCAGGTGCGCATTGGCGTTAACGCGCCGAAGGAGGTTGCCGTGCACCGTGAAGAAATTTACCAGCGCATCCAGAAAGAGAAAGGCGAAGAACCAAGCCACTAATTTTTATCGAAATTTTGGCTTTGCAAACGGGGAAAACATGGTTATCATGCGCCCCGTGTTGCGGAGAGGTGGCCGAGTGGCCGAAGGCGCTCCCCTGCTAAGGGAGTACATCTCAAAAGGGTGTCGGGGGTTCGAATCCCCCCTTCTCCGCCATTATTTAGTGTTGTAGGTGTTGGTCCTGTT
>JBFKAF010000460.1:0-3342 GCA_041621735.1 Pseudomonas sp. | reverse complement strand
TGGAACAGCATCGCGAGCGCCTGTTGGCCGCCGGTTTCAGCAAGGTCGTGCCCTGGTTTCAATGCCTTAATTTCGCCTCGTTGATCGCCCTGCCATGATCAACCGCCTCGATCTCGACGCCCTGCAACAACAACTGGCGGGCACCCCCCTGCAAGACTGGTCAGCCGACCTGCCCGGACAAATCGATGCCAAGCTGGCGGTCGGCCACGGCGACCTGCAGCGCTGGTATGGCGCGGTGCAAGCCCTGCCGCCCCTGGAGGTCGCGCAGCAGGAACTGCTGCAACGCTTCAGCTTCGACGGCCCCTGTGATGAGCCCACCCGCGCCGCGCTGAAGACCGCACTGCAAGGGTTGATTCCCTGGCGCAAAGGGCCATTCGAGCTGTTCGGCGTGCATGTCGACACCGAGTGGCGCTCGGACTGGAAGTGGCAACGCGTCGCGCCCTTCCTCGAACTCAAGGGCAAACGGGTCCTGGATGTCGGCTGCGGCAATGGCTACTACATGTGGCGCATGCTCGGTGCCGGCGCCGACAGCGTGGTGGGCATCGACCCCAACTGGCTGTTCCTCTGCCAGTTCCTGGCGATCAAGAACTACCTGCCCGAGCAGCCCGTGTGGCACCTGCCGCTGGCGTTCGAGGAACTGCCTGGCAAGCTGCAGGGCTTCGATACGGTATTTTCCATGGGCGTGCTGTACCACCGACGCTCGCCGATCGACCACTTGCTGGACTTGAAAGACTGTCTGGTCAAGGGCGGTGAACTGGTGCTGGAAACCTTGGTGGTGGAAGGCGATGCCCAGCAGGTGCTGGTGCCGGAAGACCGTTATGCACAGATGCGCAATGTCTGGTTCCTGCCCTCGGTGCCGGCACTGGAGCTGTGGCTGCGCCGCGCCGGCTTCGTCGATGTGCGCTGCGTCGACGTCAGCATGACCTCGGTAGACGAACAGCGCGCCACCGATTGGATGCGCTTTCAGTCATTGCCGGAATTCCTCGATCCGGCCGACCACAGCCGCACACTGGAAGGCTTGCCGGCGCCGACTCGCGCCGTACTGATCGCGCGCAAGCCCTGATCGATAATCCTTTCTCGGCCAAGGCCGCTCCCACATGACTCACGGATTGTCCTGTGGGAGCGGCCTTGGCCGCGAAGCCTTTAGCCGCGCCCCGAAGCCGTAACGATCAGCGCCTTCATTTCCACCACCGCCTGCTTGAAGCCGACGAACAGCGCATGCGCCACCAGCGCGTGGCCGATGTTCAGTTCGTTGATTCCGGCAATCGCCGCCACCGGCTCGACGTTGTGGTAATGCAGGCCGTGCCCGGCGTTGACGATCAGCCCATGGGCCAGGCCGCAGGCCACACCGTCGCGGATCCGCGCCAGTTCGCGGGCGGTCTCTGCCGGCGTCTGGGCATCGGCATAACGCCCGGTGTGCAGCTCGATGGCCGGCGCGCCGACCCGCTTCGACGCCGCGATCTGTTCCTCGTCGGGGTCGATAAACAACGAGACCTCACAGCCGATCGCGCTCAAACGCTGCACCGCCGCGCGAATCCGCGCCTCTTGCCCGGCCACATCCAGACCGCCTTCGGTGGTCAGCTCCTGACGGGTTTCCGGCACCAGGCAGACATGCTCAGGGCGAATGCTCTCGGCGAAGACCAGCATCTCCTCGGTGACGCCCATTTCGAAGTTCATCCGCGTTTGCAGCACGTCTTTCAGCACGCGCACGTCGCGCTCCTGAATGTGCCGGCGGTCTTCGCGCAGGTGCACGGTAATTCCGTCGGCCCCGGCTTCTTCGGCGTCCAATGCGGCCTTGACCGGGTCAGGATAGCGAGTACCCCGAGCCTGGCGCAGGGTGGCCACATGGTCGATGTTCACACCCAGCAGAATACGATTGGCATCAGTCATGGGTCGGCTCCTTAAAGGTCATAAACAGTTCACGGCTGACCAGCGGTCGACCGCCTAAATGCGGGGCCATGGCCTGACGCATCAAGCGCTTGGCCGCCGCCAGCGCGCCGGGCACGCTCCAGTCGGCCTCGGCCATCGCCAGCAGTTCGGCCCCCTGAAACACTCCAGGCTGCAGCTGCCCGACCGGCACCAAGCCGCTATCGGTCTGCAGGCGGTATAAACCACCTGCCACCACCGGCTGGCCATGCAGATCCAGATCCAGGGCGAAACCATAGCCCAGCTCATCCAGCAAACGCCACTCGAAGGCGCGCAACAAGGGTTCCAGCGCACGCCCCTGGGCCAGCGCCAGCACGCTCATGGCGTAATGTTCGAAAATCGTCGGGTGCGGATCTTCCGCCGGCAACAAACGGATCAGCAATTCATTCAGGTAGAGACCACTGAACAGCGCGTCGCCGCTGAGCAGGTTGGGTATGCCCGCGGGCTCCAGGCGCCCCACGGTTTTCAGCTCGCCGCGACCGCGGAACTCCACGTCCAGCGGCACGAAGGGCCGCGCCAGGGTGCCGGCTTTACCGCGCGCGCCACGCAGCACGGCACGCAAGCGACCTTGCGGAGTGAGGAAATCCACCAAGGCGCTGCTTTCCCGGTAGGCACGACTGTGCAGGACATAAGCGGGCTGGCTGAGCGCAAGCATGGCGGGCGGGTTCCCAGGGTGGCGGGCGCATGGACAGCGCCCAAGCGCAGCTTAAATGTCGTCGTAACCCAGCGAACGCAGGGCGCGCTCGTCATCCGACCAGCCGCTTTTGACCTTGACCCAGAGGTTGAGCATGACTTTGGAGTCGAACATCACCTCCATGTCCTTGCGCGCCTCCTGGCCGATGCGTTTGATCCGCTCGCCCTTGTCGCCGATGATGATTTTCTTCTGCCCATCACGCTCGACCAGGATCAGCGCATGAATGTGCAGGATGCGCCCGTCACGCTTGAATTCTTCAATTTCTACGGTGATCTGGTAGGGCAGCTCGGCCCCCAGCTGACGCATGACCTTCTCGCGCACCAGTTCGGCGGCGAAGAAGCGGCTGGAGCGATCGGTCACCTGGTCTTCCGGAAAGAAGTGCACGCCTTCGGGCAAACGCTCGCCCACCAGCTTTTCCAGGGTGTCGAGGTTGTGCCCATGCTGGGCCGAGATCGGCACGATTTCCGCGTTCGGCAGTTGCTCGGCCAGCCACTCCAGGTGCGGCATCAAATCGGCTTTGTCTTCGAGGCGGTCGGTTTTGTTGATCGCCAGAATCACCGGTCCCTGTACGTACTGCACGCGCTCCAGAACCATCTGATCTTCGTCGGTCCAGCGGGTGCGATCGACTACGAAGATCACCACGTCGACGTCTTTCAAGGCCGACGAGGCGTTCTTGTTCATATAGCGATTGAGGGCTTTCTCGTTGTTCTTGTGCAAGCCGG
>JBFKAF010000459.1:0-3347 GCA_041621735.1 Pseudomonas sp. | reverse complement strand
TTCATCGAAATTTTCTGAGTAGCATGGGCCCCGTACTCACTTACCGCCCTCACGATGAGCCTCAAGATGAAAAAGACAATTCTCGCCAGCCTGATCCTGATTAGCCTGTCCGCCAATGCTTTTGCCCTGCCACACAACGCAACACCCGCCCCGCTCAATGACGGCAAGACCAGCGGCGCCATTGCCGCAGACGGCGCCGAGCGCACTGGCGCCCATCGGGTTGCCGAGGGTGGCGCCGAACGTCTGCTGGAACGCTTCCGCGTCGCCGAAGACGGCGCCGACAGCACCGGCGTCAACCGCGTTGCCGAAGGTGGCGCCGAACGTCTGCTGGAACGCTTCCGCGTCGCCGAAGACGGCGCCGACAGCACTGGCGTCAACCGCATCGGCTGACCGCTCATACCAGCCCGCAAAACAACAAAGGCGCCCTTTCGGCGCCTTTGCTCTGTCTGCTACTCGCAACGCTTAGAGAACCCACCTCTATAACGGCTTACTCCAAGCGCGCCAGGCGCTCTTCCAGAGCCGCGACCCGTGCCTCCAGCGCCTCCAGCCGGCTTTCGTCAGGCGGCGCAGCGCTGGATACTCGCTCCCCGGACAGCGCGCGTGCCTCGAGCAAGGCCTGAAGATCGGCCGGCTGCCCCAGCAAATGCATATAGCGATCTTCACGCTGCCCCGCCTGACGTGGCAACAGGCAGACCAGCTCACGGGTAATCAGCCGCTCCAGATTATGCTGCAGCTGCTCGGCATCGTCGAAGTCGTGCATGCGATTGCTGCGTGTGAGCAACTCGTTGACCGTCTGCGGGCCGCGCAACAGCAACAGGCCGACTAATACGACCTGGGCCGCCACCAGCTCCAGCGTCTTGTCGGCGCGATGCTCCCAGCGATCGGCCCGGCTGCCCATCACCAAGCGCGCCAGGCCTCGTCCCTCCAGACTGCGCAAGCCCTGGCCCACCTGACCGGGATTGAGGTTCATCAGCGGCTCGCGACTGGTCTTCTGGTTACAGGCCAGCACCAGGGCATTCAGAGTCAACGGGTAGGCTTCCGGCGTGGTCGCCTGTTTTTCGATCAAACAGCCGAGGATGCGGGTTTCGACGGCAGTCAGCGGCGCCTCGCTGGGCGCGGTAACGGTCTCGTTGGACATGACAACTCTCTCAGGCTCGGACGTGTTGCTAGCCTAGCCTGCCTCGCAACGGCTTGACATGCCTGTGCGTCAAACACTTGCTAAAAGTCGTCATTTGGCGGCCGCCCCGGCCGGATCGGCTCGGTATGCGGTTCAGTATGCTAGAGTCCCGCGCTGCTTTTTCCTGACCGGGTAGATAACCTTCCGCCAAGGCCCGTACAACTCGCTAGACGCCGCCATCCCCATGCGCATTCAGACCAGCCAGAGCAAGGCTCTTCAGGCTGAGATCGTCGTATGCAGCAGAGTCGGCGCGCCGCCCTCTTCGAATGTGAGACGCATGCTATGCCCGATGTTCAACACCCGCTATTACGCCTACTGAACAGCACCAGCCTGGTGCTGCAAATCATCATCGGCTTGCTTGCCGGCATTCTGCTGGCGCTGTTCTTTCCCCAGGCTGCCTTGAGCGTCAGCTTGCTCGGCACGGTATTCGTGTCTGCGCTGAAGGCCGTTGCACCGGTGCTGGTGTTCGTCCTGGTCGCTGCCTCGATTGCCAATCACCAGCGCGGCCAGCAAACCCATATCCGCCCGATCCTGCTGCTCTACCTCTTCGGTACCTTCAGCGCGGCGCTGATCGCCGTGCTGGCCAGCTTCGCCTTCCCCTCGAGCCTGACTCTGGTGAGCAATGGTGCCCAACTCACACCCCCCGGCGGTATCGGCGAAGTGCTGCAGACCCTGCTGCTCAACGTCGTCGACAACCCCGTCAACGCGCTGCTCAGGGGCAACTTCATCGGCATCCTGGCCTGGGCCATCGGTCTCGGTTTCGCCTTGCGTCATGCCAGCCCGAGCAGCAAGCAGCTGCTCGGCGACCTGTCGCTGGGCGTGACCGCGATCGTCAAACTGGTGATCCGCCTGGCGCCCCTGGGGATTTTCGGCCTGGTTGCTGCAACTCTCGCCGAATCCGGCATGGGCGCCCTGCTCGACTACCTGCACCTGCTGCTGGTGCTGGTCGGCTGCATGCTGTTCGTCGCGCTGCTGGTCAACCCCGCCATCGTGTTCTGCAAGATTCGCCGCAACCCTTATCCGCTGGTATTCACCTGCCTGCGCGAAAGCGGCCTGACCGCCTTCTTCACCCGCAGTTCGGCGGCCAACATTCCGGTCAACTTGCAGCTCTGCCAGCGCCTGGGTCTGCACGAGGAAACCTACTCGGTATCGATTCCACTGGGTGCGACCATCAACATGGCCGGGGCGGCTATTACCATCAGCGTGCTGACCCTGGCTGCAGTGCACACTCTGGGCATTGCCATCGACCTGCCCACCGCCCTGCTGCTCAGTCTGCTGGCCTCGATCAGTGCCTGCGGCGCCTCTGGAGTCGCCGGCGGTTCGCTGCTGCTGATTCCGCTGGCCTGCAGCCTGTTCGGCATCCCCAACGAGATTGCCATGCAGGTGGTCGCCGTCGGCTTCATCATCGGCATCCTCCAGGACTCGGCGGAAACCGCGCTGAACTCCTCCACCGACGCACTATTCACCGCAGCGGCCTGCCTGGCAGAAGACGCCGCCGGCGCAACCGCCCAGGCGCAGGTACAAGCGCGCTGAAGCGACGGCGCAGGGCCTAGAAAGCAAAAAGGCTTACGCAGTGCGTAAGCCTTTTTTGTTTGGTGTCCCCTGCTGGAGTCGAACCATTATCCAGTCACCTCTCCCCCGTCACGGGATCAACACACTAAGGGCAATGCTGGTTGCAAATATGCAGTTACTGCATATTCAGTTTGTAAGAACCCATCGACACGAACCCCTTCTCCACCGATGCTTGCTACATCAGTATTTTAAGAGTCAAGAAAAGATCCACTGACAACCTCGCGTCCAGGCTAAAGGCTGAGCAGGAGTGCTTTAAAGTGAAAGTAATGACAGAGTTCCACATGCCAGAATGGGCCAAGGAACAGGTGCTTGCCCGACATCAGTTCTTTTTGGATCAGGCGCGTGCTCGATTACTTTCACAGTTCGAGAACATGGAGGTCGACGCCGATAGGGCTAGCGATGAATGGCTTTCCCTGAACAGTCATCGTTTCGATCCAGATCGCCATGACGTTGGTGACTTCTGTGAAAGAGCTTCCGACATAGGCATCGAGTTCTATCAAAGCCTGTGCGGTAATCCCCCCATTTTTAGTACTTGCCAGAAGTAGAGGTCAGGCCGCGAGGGCCAACTTCTGTTTGGGGGTGATGCCTCCCAGCGCCA